>JANNWO010000017.1:0-17562 GCA_031408395.1 Sphingomonadales bacterium
TCGGCGGCCCGCAATGGCAATTCACAGAGCGCGCCGACTTGTTTGCGGGCTTTGCCTGGGCGCTCGGGATCGACGGGATTTCGCTCATGCTGATCATGCTCAGCGTGTTCCTGATGCCGATCTGCATCCTCGCTAGCTGGGATTCGGTAATCAAGCGCGTCGGCGAATACATGGCGGCATTCCTGTTCATGGAAGTGCTGATGATCGGCACGTTTGCGGCGCAGGACCTGTTCCTGTTCTACGTGTTCTTCGAAGCTGGCCTGATCCCGATGTACCTGATCATCGGGGTGTGGGGCGGGGACAACCGCATCTACGCCAGCTACAAATTCTTCCTCTACACCCTGTTCGGATCGGTGCTGATGCTGATCGCGATGTTCTGGATGGTGGCCGAGGCGGGCACCTCCGACATCCCGACGCTGATGCAATACAGCTTCCCGCCGCAGGCCCAGACGTGGCTTTGGCTGGCCTTCTTCGCGAGTTTCGCGGTCAAGGTGCCGATGTGGCCGTTCCACACCTGGCTGCCCGACGCCCACGTGCAGGCGCCGACTGCTGGCTCGGTGATCCTTGCGGGTGTGCTGCTAAAGCTCGGCGGATACGGTTTCATCCGCTTCAGCCTGCCGATGTTCCCGGAGGCCTCGGCGCAGTGGGCGTGGATGGTCTTCGCTCTGTCGATGATCGCGGTGGTCTACACCTCGCTAGTCGCTCTGGTGCAGACCGACATGAAGAAGCTGATCGCCTATTCGTCCGTGGCGCACATGGCGATTGTCACCGTCGGCCTGTTTGCCTTCAACGTGCAGGGGCTTGAGGGCGCGATGATCGTCATGCTCAGCCACGGGCTGGTTTCGGCCGCGCTGTTCCTGTGCGTCGGCGTGATCTACGACCGGCTGCACACCCGCGAGATCGCGCGTTATGGCGGCCTTGCGATCAACATGCCCTATTATGCGCTGTTCTTCCTGCTGTTCACTATGGCGAGCATCGGCCTGCCGGGCACTAGCGGCTTCGTCGGCGAGTTCCTCGCGCTAGCGGGTATCTACCAGACCTCAAGCACGGTGGCGCTGATCTCGACCACCGGCATTATTCTGGGTGCGGCCTACATGCTCTACCTCTACCGCCGCGTCGCGTTCGGTGGGCAGGCCAATGCCGACGCTGCCGCCATGTCCGACATTTCGGCGCGCGAGTGGGCGATGATGGCACCAATCGCGGCCGCGGTGCTGTGGATGGGTGTTTACCCCGAAAGCTTCCTTGCGCCGATGCGTGCCGATATCGCCGCGCTCGACGCCCGTCTGTCGTCGGCCGCTCCGGCAAGCGACGCACGCCTTGCGCCCGGAATGCCGCGTGAGCACGCCGCCAATGCGCTGCCGGATCATGAGGGCAAGGAACAGCCGAGCGCCAAGGAGGGCGCGCACTGATGGATTTCGCCGCTTCTTTCGCGCTCGTCCTGCCCGAGCTGGTGCTGAGCTGCTCGGGGCTGCTGCTGCTGCTTGTCGCTGCCTGGGGCGGGGACAAGGCCGGTCGCGCGATCGCCATAGCTGCCGCCGCCGCGCTGTTCGCCGCAGGCTTTCTGCTGGTGCCCGCCCTGCACACCGGGGCTGATGGCCCGGCGACCCTCGCCTTTGGCGGCCTGATGAAGATCGACAGCTTCGCGCTCTTCGCCAAGGCGCTGATCTACCTTTCGGCGATCGCTGCGCTGATGATCGCGCCCGCCTTTTTCGATGGCCCCGCAGCCGGTGCCGAGCGCGGGATGCGCGCCGAATATCCGGTGCTGATCCTGTTCTCAGCCGTCGGCATGAGCATCATGGTTTCGGCCAGCGATTTCATGACGCTCTACCTCGGGCTCGAGCTGACCAGCCTCACCTCCTATGTGCTCGCCGCGATCCTGCGCCGCGACACGCGCTCGGGCGAGGCGGGGCTGAAGTACTTCGTGCTCGGCGCGCTGGCGTCCGGCATCCTGCTTTACGGGATCAGCCTGCTCTACGGATTTACTGGCGGCACTGCTTTCACTGCTGTGAGGGAAGGTCTAACCGGCACGATGGGTACTGGCGCGCTGTTCGGGGTGGTCTTCGTGCTCTCGGGCCTCGCCTTCAAGATCTCCGCCGTGCCATTCCACATGTGGACCCCCGACGTCTACGAGGGCGCGCCGACTCCGGTCACTGCCTTCTTCTCGACCGCGCCCAAGGTCGCCGCCGTGGCCCTCACTGCCCGCGTCGTGTTCGAGGTGTTTGGCGGACAGGTTGCGGCCTGGCAGCAGATCGTGATGTTTATGGCGCTCGCCTCGATCATTTTCGGCGCGCTCGGAGCAATCGGGCAAGAGAACCTGAAGCGCCTGCTCGCCTATTCCTCGATCAACAATATCGGCTTCATCCTGCTCGGCCTTGCGGTGGCGAACGCCGACGGGGCGAGCGCAATGCTGGTCTACCTGTTCATCTATGTCGCGATGAGCATCGGCAGCTTTGCCGCGCTCCTCATGCTGAGGGGCGAGGATGGGACGCTCTACGAAACCTTCGCCGACATTCGCGGGCTTTCGGTCACGCAGCCCGCCATCGCCTGGGCGCTGCTATTGTTCATGTTCAGCCTCGCGGGCATCCCGCCGTTGCTCGGCTTCTACAGCAAGTTCGTGGTGTTCCAGGCGACCATCGAAGCCGGGCTTGTTGCCTTCGGTGCGATTGCCATCGCCGCGAGCGTGATCGGCGCCTTTTACTACATCAAGTTCGTCAAGGTGATGTTCTTTGATGAGCCCGCAGGCGTGGTAACCGGCAAGAGCGGGCCTGCGCACTGGGTGCTTCTGGGGCTGACGGCGCTGATCGTCTCGCCGCTGGGTTACCTACTGACGCCCTCGCTCACCGATCTGGCCGACAAGGCCGCAGCCTCGCTGTTCCTCGTTCCTTGATCGAGACCGTCGCAAGCACCGGTTCCACCAACGCCGACCTCGTTGCGCGGTTGCGGGCGGATGAGAGCATTCCGGACGGGTACTGGCTCCGCGCGGAGACGCAGACGGGCGGCAAGGGGCGCAGCGGCAGAACATGGGTCAGTCCGCCGGGCAATCTATACGCGAGCACCGTGGTCAATCTGGTCGAATGCGATCCTCCCGCGCAGACGCTGGCACTTGTCATGGGCCTTGCGGTGCATCAGCACGTCGCGAATTCGCTGATGATCAGCGACCAGCGTGATGTGATGCTCAAATGGCCCAATGATGTGCTGGTCCGCGGCGCAAAGGTGGCGGGGATTTTGCTGGAACGGTGCGGCGATGTCATCGTTGCCGGGATCGGGATCAACATCGCCTTCGCACCGCAGATTGAAGGGCGCACCACGGCGTGCATTTCGGTGCTCAACTCCAAATATGATGCAGAGCCGGACTATGCGCTGTCCTTCCTTGCGCCGCTTGTGGCAGCGCAGCTCACGTGCTGGCGGCAGGAAAGCCTCGCGGAGCTGATCGCGCGGTGGACCACGGCGGCCCATCCGGTCGGTAGCCCGCTTTCGGTCAACACGGGCGAGGGCACGGCACTGCACGGCACTTTCGCGGGGCTCGATACAGGCGGAGCCCTGCGGCTATGCTTGGATAATGGCGAGACACAAACTATCCACGCGGGCGAAGTCTCGTTGATCGCAGAAGGAAATGCCTGATGCTGCTGGCTGCTGATGTCGGGAACACCAATGTCGTCTTCGCGCTGTTCAACCGCGGCGAGGACGGGACGCACACGATCCGCGCGCTCTGGCGGATCGCCACCGACCCGCGCCGCACGGGCGATGAATATGCAGTGTGGCTGCTCCAACTCCTCAAGATCGAGGGTCTCGAGCGCACCGACATCACCGAGATCATCGTGGCTTCTGTCGTCCCGCGCGCAGATCATAACCTCACCGTCCTATGTGAGAAGTATTTCGGCATCACTCCGCTGTTCGCCGGGCAGGGGACAGCGCGCTGGCGCTTCGAGATTGACGTCGACCAGCCGTCCTCGCTCGGGGCCGACCGCGCGCTCAACATTCTCGCTGCGCACCAGAAGTATGGCGGCGACCTCATTATTGTCGACTTCGGCACCGCGACCAAGTTCGAGGCGGTCGACTTCACCGGCGCCTATAAGGGCGGCTCGATCGCGCCGGGGATCAACCTCTCGCTCGACGCGCTGGTGGGCAAGACCGCCAAGCTGCCGCGCATTGCCATCAAGGCGCCTACCAGCCGCAGCGTCATCGGCCGCAACACCGAGGACCAGATGCTCATCGGCGTCTTCTGGGGCTATGTCGCGATGATGGAGGGCATGGTTGCCAAGATGAAGGCCGAGATTGGCCGCCCGGCAAAGGTTGTAGCCACCGGCGGGCTCGCCATATTGTTCGACGACGCGACCGAGATATTCGATCACGTCGATGCCGACCTCACGCTGGACGGCCTTGCTATTCTTGCTCGGCAGGCGGAAGCCGCCTGACCCCCTCTCACAGAACCGGACTTGTTTTGAAAAAAGATTTTACCCCCGAAGACGAATTGCTGTTCCTTGCC
Source organism: Sphingomonadales bacterium (assembly GCA_031408395.1). Taxonomy (GTDB): domain Bacteria; phylum Pseudomonadota; class Alphaproteobacteria; order Sphingomonadales; family Sphingomonadaceae; genus Erythrobacter. Next base: position 4,487 of record JANNWO010000017.1, read on the forward strand.
CTTGGCGGCTCCGGCGAGATTGGCATGAACGTCAATCTCTATGGCTGCGCGGGCAAGTGGATCATGGTCGATCTCGGCATGACCTTCTCGGGCAACGAATATCCCGGCGTCGAGCTAGTATTTGCCGACCTCGACTTCATCGAGGAGCGCCGCAAGGACCTGATCGGCATCGTACTCACCCACGCGCATGAAGACCACATCGGCGCCGTGCCCTACTTTGCGGGCGAGCTCGGCGTGCCGCTCTATGCCACGCCCTTCACCGCCGATCTGGTGGCGCGCAAGCTCGAGGAAGCGGGTCTGCTCGGTAAGGTCGAGATCAACATCATCGAGGAAGATCACGGCGAGATCGAACTCGGCCCGTTTACAATCACCTACCTGCCGCTCGCCCACTCGATCGCCGAGGGCAACGCGCTGCTGATCGACACGCCGCACGGCCGCATCTTCCACACTGGTGACTGGAAGCTCGACGATGAACCGATCATTGGCGAGCCCACCACCGAGGAAGAACTGCGGGAAATCGGCGACGAAGGCGTGCTCGCGCTCGTCTGCGATTCGACCAACGTGTTCAACCCGAACGCCTCCGGGTCCGAAGGCGCGGTCCACCGCGCACTGATGGAGGAGGTCGCGCGCCACAAGGGCAAGCGCGTCGTCGTCACCACCTTCGCCAGCAATGTCGCGCGGCTCCAGACGCTGGGCGAAGTCGCGCGCGAGACCGGACGGCAGCTCTGCGTCGCAGGCCGCTCGCTCGACCGCATCATCGAGGTCGCGCAGGACAATGGCTACCTGCAGGACTTCCCCAAACCGGTCAATTTCGAGACGGCGATGGGCCTTCCGCGCGGCGAGGTATTGATCATCGCCACCGGCGGTCAGGGCGAACCGCGCGCGGCACTGGGCCGCATGGCGGACAAGAACCACCCGATCGAGCTCGCCTCCGGCGATGTCGTGCTGTTCTCCTCGCGCCAGATCCCGGGCAACGAGATTCCCATCGGCAAGATCCAGAACCTGCTGGCCGCGCGCGGGATCCAGATGGTCACCGACCGGCAGGCGCTGATCCACGTGTCGGGCCATCCGGGGCGTCCGGAGCTTGAGGCGCTCTACAGCTGGCTGAAGCCCGAAATCCTGGTCCCCGTCCACGGCGAGATCCGCCACATGGCCGAGCAGGCGCGGGTCGGGAAGGCCAGCGGCATTCCCTCGCAGGTCGTACAGAAGAACGGCGACCTTGTGCGCCTCGCGCCGGGCAAGCCGGGCAAGGTTGCCGAGGTGCGCGCCGGCCGCCTGGTGCTCGATGGCGACATAATCGCGCCCGCCGACGGCGAGGCGATCGCCATGCGCCGCCGCATCGCGGGCGACGGCGTGATGGTGGTGGTGCTTGCTCGCGGTGCCAAGCCGGTGATCGAGGCGATCGGCCTGCCGCTCGACGAGGACCTGCCCGCGTTCCTCGAGGAAGCCGCCAGCGACGTGCTCACCGCGATCAATCGCCTCAAGGGCAGAGACGCGCGCGACGTAGCTGCAATCCGCGAGGCCGCGCGCCTTGCCGCCCGCCGCGCGGCGCAGCGCTGGTCGGGCAAAAAGCCGCAGGTGCGGGTGGTGATGCCGGGAGCCGCTGCCTGATGCAGATCATCTCGATCGCGGCGATCTACTTTCTGTTCTGGGTGCTGAGTGCGTTCGTCATGCTCCCCTTCGGCGTGCGCACGGCTGAGGAAACCGGCGAGGCAAAGGTGCCGGGGCAGGCGGACAGCGCGCCGGTCAATTTCCGCCCGGGCAGGCTGGCGCTACGGGCGACGGTCAGCGCGGCGGTGCTGACCGCGCTGTTCCTCGGCAACTACACCTATGGCTGGGTGACCGCAGCCGATATCGACTTCCTGCCCAAGCCGCCCCGGCCCTGATCGGGCCCTCCTAGCGAAAGCGCTCGATTGCCTGAGCGAGCGCGACGTAGAGCTTGCCCATGTCTGAGCCGAGCATCGTCACACTCAGCACGTGCCCGTCGCGGGTCGAGAGCGTGGCGCGCAGCAGCGCCTCGAAGTCGTGGATGTAGCGGCTGACATTGGCCTTGAACGCCTCGTCCGTGGTGTAGAGCGCGCCGATGTTCTTCGCGGTTCCCTTGTTCATCAGCGTGACGGCGCGGCGGGTGAAGATGCCGCGATCGCCTTTCAGATAGGCGTCCCATGCGGTGTCGGCGACTTCGGTCGAAAGCGCAGAAGTGATGTCGATCGCCGCCGAATTAAGGCTGTCGGTGATCAGCGCCATGCGCTTGGTGAAGTCGTTGTTGACCTGCTCCTCGGCGAGTTCGCGCGCGCGGCTGACCCGCTGTTCGAGATTGCCGGTGAGCTCGTTGACCTTGACCAACTGGTCGCGCAGTTGGATTGCCGCCTCGCGGCCGACGCCTGAGGCATGGGCGGCGGTCTGCTCGAGTTTACCGAGCATTGCGGCTGTCTCGTTACGCAAGGTCTTCTCGAGCGTCTCGACAAGTTCGTTGCCGAGGCCAGTCGCAAGGATCGGCATCCGCTCGCGCGCGCCTTCCTCGAGGGTGGCGAAGGCCCTGAGAATGGCCGCTTCGAGCGAGCCGAGCGACTCGCGCAGCGCCTCCTGCGTTTCGCCCGCGAGTGACCCACTCGCCTCGGCAAGCCGCGCAAAGCCGCCACGCAGGCCCTGAATGCGCGCCAAGGCGTCATCAGTCTCATCGGCGAGCCGCGCCTTGAAATCGGCCACGGCGAGGTCGGTCGCGTCGATCTCCTCGCGGGTGCGCTGCAGGTAATCCGACAGATCGCTGCCGGCCTTCGAGCTGTTCAGCATCATCCCCTCGACCTGCCGGGCGCGCGATTCGATGCCTTCCAGGGCAGTATTCGCGCCGCCAATCGCCTGCCCTAGATCGTCGCGGCAAGTTCGGCTGCCCGATTGCAAGATCTCCAAAAGGCGAACGCTACTGTCGGTGAGCTGGGCGAGCTGAACTTCAGTCTCGGCCATCGCGGCGCGCTTTTCGCCGAGCTGGCGGTCGAGCGTGTCGAGGCCGTTGGTCAGGCTCTCGCGCGCCGCAGTGCTGGTGTCGGCAACTTCGCCGACAACGCGTCCCAACTGCGCCACGCGATCGGCCATGGCATCGCCCTGGGCAACGAGCTTCTCGATCTCGCCCAGCTGCGCCTCACGTCGCTGCGAAAGTTCGTCATCAAGCGCGGCAAGCCGCTGCGCCAACAGCTCGCTCGCCTGCGCTGCCTGCGTCTCGAAGACGGCCTGGCGCTGTTCGATCAGTTCGTCGAAGGTGCGATTCCGGGACTCGATATGATCATCGAAGCGCGAAGCTTCGTCGCGCAGCTTGATGATGCGCTGGCTGGCGGCGGCACTCGTCTGCTGGTCGAGCTGCTCGACGAGCTGGAGTTTCTCCGTGAGCATCTCCTGCAGAGTGGCAATCGCTGCGGTGAAGCGCGTCTCGGCATCCTCGCCCGCCTCGCGAAGACGTGCAGCGATAGCGTGGGTGTCGGTCGCGACCGCGGTCGAGCGCGCCCCGAAAGCCGTCAGCGCGTCGTCCTCGAGCGTTTCGAGCCGCTCGCGGTGTGTTTGCGCATCGTCTTGCAGCGCGGCGAAGCGCCGTGCGACCGATGCTTCGAGCCGCGCCAGCGTGGTCTCGAATTCGCCCAGCGTCTCGCCGACCTGCATGCCAAGGCGGGTGACCTGCGTCTCGCTCTCCCCGCCGACTTTGGCGAGGCGGTCGAACCCGCCCGAAAGGCGCGCCAGCTGCTCCTCGGCGGCCCGGCCCGCGCTGCCGATCTGGTTAGCGACATCGCGCGAGGAATTGGCGATCACCGGAAGGTGGTCGCGCAGCCGGTTCATGTTACCGAGCGCGGTTTCGCTGGTGGTGGCAATCGCGTCGACCTGCGCGCCGTTGCTGGTGATGAGGTTCTGCAACTCGCTGGCATGGGCCGACAAACGCTCGGCCGCGATCCTGCCCAAGGCTTCAAGATCGCGGGCTTCGGCTGCGAGGAATTCGCGCGCGAGGCTGAGTTCGCGGTTCACCACCTTGAGCCGTGCCTCGAGCGCCGCGCTTTCGCGGTTCATCTGCACCGCGACCGCGGCAAAACGCCGCGCTTCGGCGTGGGAGGAGCGCATCGCCAGCAACCAGACGATGCCGATGAGGGCGACCGGAACGGCCCATTGCACGATCCAGCTCGCCCACTCCTCCGGCGCGGCGCCGGCGCGCATTTCGTCAAGTTGAGCCCAGCCGAAGAAGCCGGTCCATCCCGCTACCGCCACCAGGGCCAGCATCGGGGCCAACCAGCCAAACCGGACGGGCGAGGGCAGAGCCTCCGTATCGTCTTCGGCCCAGATAGTTTCGAGATCGAGTAGGTCGTCGGCCATGTCGCCGCCTGCCTTCACGCCGGGATCTTCCGACCCGTTTGCGCCGTCTTTGCCGTTCCCCCGCCCGAAGGCGCGCATCTGGTGCCGTCCTGTCATGCGATACCTCTTACCACAGCAGGACCCCGGATAAACCCCGCATTAACCCAATTCCGAGTATGTCTTGGATATGGCGTTCAATCACGGAGCTCTCGATGCGACCCTCGCGGCAGCGGCCGGCGATGATGCCGCTTTGCTGCGCGAGCTGCGCTCTGCCTTTCTCGACAGCGCCATGCGCCAGCTTGACCTGCTCAAGCGTGCCCGCTGCGACGGCAATTGGCACGTCGCGGCGATGCGCCTGAAGGGGCTGGCTGCAAGCTTCCACGCCGAGGACCTGCTTCAGGCCGCCGAGATCGCCCTGCATGCGGCGCCGGGTGAGCCGATGGCGATCCGCGAGGTCGAAGCCGTGCTCGCGCGCTTCAACCGCACACAGACCCCCGATCCAAACCGCATCTGACCAGCGGCGTCTGGCCTGACCGCCGAGGCAATCCGTGCCTCGCAGCTTGAACCCCTGACTTTAAACCGCCAACCATGGCGCGCCCGGCTTTGCGGGCTGCGGATAGGGGAGTGGGATGCGCATCGGTCTGATTGCCGCGCTCCGGCGGAGCGAGGACGCTGGATTGCGCGCAGCGCTGCCGCTTGCCGGACGTTCCGTGCTCGCCTGGCAGGCTGCGCTGCTCCAGTCGCTAGGGGTCGAACGGGTGCTGTGCCTCACCGATTCCGTCACCGCGAGCGACGAGCTGCTGCAATTGCAGCACGCCCTCGAGACCGGCGGAATCGCCTTCCACGCGCTGAAAGGCTTTGCCGCGATCCCTGCGCTGGTGCAGGCCGAGGACGATCTCGTCATCCTAGCCGACGGGCTGCTGCCCGACCCTGTGACCGTGCGGGCGGTGCTGGGCGCCGAGGGCGCGCTTATGCGCGCGGTCGCCACCATCCCTTCCGACCATCCGCTTGCCACTGCGCATCCCGAAGATTTCGAGCGGATCGACGCTGCGCGCTGCTGGGCGGGAGTGCTGGCGATGCGCGGCGCGCCGGTGCAGCAGCTCGCCGACATGCCGGCCGATGCCGATGCGATTTCCCTGCTGCTGCGGCTTGCCTTGCAGGCCGGAACGCCGGCCCGCGACCTTGCCGACCGCGAACTCTTGCCGGAAAGCTGGCTGCTTGCCGTGAGCACCTCGGCCCTCGCCAAACACGAGACCGATCTTGTCGCGCGCGCCGCGCCGCCCGCGGATTGGCGCGCGCCTGGAATGGCGCTCGCTTCTGCGCTGGTGCGCGCTTTGGTGCCGCGCGGCTTTGCGCAGGGCGGGTTGGTGGCGGGAGGGCTCGGGCTGGCCTTGCTGCTCGGTGCGGTGCTGCTTGCCGCCTTCGGGCCTGCTGCGGCGGCTCTCGCTATGGCCGGGCTGGGAGCCTTCGGCGCGCAGATATCTCTCGGCTTCACGGGAATCGCGAGCCGTCTGCGGCGCGAGGAGCCGGCGACACGCGCGAGCGCCGTGCTCGAAGCGGCCGTGGATATCCTTGCCAGCCTCACGCTCTGGTTTGCGCTCGCGCCGTGGCCCGCGTGGGAACCGCTCGCCGCGCTTGGCCCCGTGCTCATCGGCCTCGCGCGGCTCATAGCCCGCACGCCCGACAACCCGCTCGGCCGCACCGCGCCGGACCGGACGAGCCTGTTGCTGCTGCTTGCCCTCGCAGCGATGGTCGGGCGGTTACCCGAGGCCATTTCCTGTCTCGCCTTGGGGCTGCTCACAGCTTTGCTGCTGCGCCGCTCGCAGGATTGAACTAACCCGGCTTTAACTACGTGGACACTATGTCCGGTAAAAGATGGGCAACGAGACGATGGACCTTGCCGCCGACCATGCTGTCGAGGCGATCCTGCGAGACGAGCTCGCGCGGGAAGCCCGCGCGCTGGCGGCGGTCGTTCCGGTCCTGCGCCATCTGCTGAGCTCCGATGCCGACGCACTGGTCAGCGATGCGATCCTCGCCCGGGTGCGCGGCATGATCCATGACCTCGCCGCGCAGCTGCTTGCCGCCGATGCGGGCCGTGATCCGGCGACGCGCGCTTCCGGGTTCGAGAATCCCGCCGCGCTCGACCAACTTGCTGCGCGGCTGATCGCCGACGAGCCATTGCTTGGGCATTGCCATGCGCTGGCGGCCGAAAGCCTGATCGCGGGTCGGCTCCAGCAGCGCCACGCGCTCGATCCGGTGCTGAGCCCGCTTTTGCAAGAACTGATCGCTTCCGAGGACGTAGACGTGGCAAGCCTCGCGATGGGCGCGCTCGCCGCGCAATCGCGCTTCGTGCAGAGCCAGCGGCGAATGGAACTGCCGATTGGCGAACTGCCTGCCGAACTGTTCCACGCCCTCGTCGCGCAGATGCAGGCTTCCGCCCCGGACAGCGCTGCGCTGTTGCGGCTTCAGGCCGGCTATGACGAGGCAGGCACCCGCATCGGCCTTCTGGCGAGGCTGGTCGCCGCCATGCGCCGCGGCGCGGTGGCGGGACTCGCGCTTGATCACGCAGGGCTCTCAATGTTTGCCAGCACGCTTGGCGTTGCCGCGCGCGTCCGTCGCGAAGAGGCGGTGCTCGCTTGCCATGAGGGGCAGGGCCTGCGCCTTGCTTTGCTGCAGCGGTCGGCGGGGCTGATGCCATCCGCAATCGAGCGCCAGCTCCTGATCGTCGAGCCTGCGGGCCGCCTGCCGCGCGGACTTGACGAGATGTCTCCCGAACATGCCGCCGCGCTCGTCGAGGGCGGCGGGCTGCCGTGATGAACGCGATGGACCGCACGGACAGCTTGCTCGGCGCCTATGGCCTCACCGACGCGCGCGACCGGCTGCTCAGCGCCGATGCGCCGCTCGCCGAACTGCAGGAGCGGTGCGGGGGCGATCTGCCGGGCACGCTGGCCATCCCCGAGCTGCTCGCGCTGGTGCAGCAGGCGCGGGGGATGGGCCTGAAAATCGCCCGCGCCTTCAGCGCTTTCGACGGCGACGCGGAGGTCTCCGGCTTCGTCCGCATCCACCCGCTGGGCGACGAGGACGGCGGCGGCTGCGAGGTGCTGGTCGAGAACTGGCAGCGGAGCCCCCTTAACCCGCCGTCGCCACGCGAATTTGCCGAGCGGCTCGATGCGATCGACCGCGCGACGGCTGAGGTCAGCGCGCGGCTCGATGCCCGCCAGCGCGTACAGGTGCTGAGCGCCCGCGCGCCCGATGCCGCCGCGCTCCAGACCGCCGCGTTGGGCGCTCCGGCGACGGTGTGGAGCGAACTCGTGGAACTCACCGGCATCGCTCACCAGCAGCCACTCCACTGGCGGCTTCTTGATGGGGCGATCTGCCGCTTTGCCGGTTCGCAGCGCAATTGGCGGGTGCGCTTGATCCCGCTCGGGGCGGACGCGCAGAACCCCGCCGGTTTCGAGCTGTTGCTGGTCGCCGAGGAGCCTTTGGCCGATAGCGCCGGGACTGCCGACGACGCTGCCCCTGAAGCCTCGCCCGCGCGCCTCGTCGGCACTGCACTCGCCCCGGTCCTGCGCCAACCGGTCGCGCGGATCATCGCCAATGCCGAGACGATCCGCGCGCGGCTCGCGGGGCCTTTGCGCGACGAATACAGCGAATACGCGGGCACCATCGCCAGCGCGGGGCAACACCTTGCCGCGATGCTCGACGATCTGGCCGATCTCGAAGTGGTCGAGACGCCCGGCTTCTCCACCGTTGCGGAGCCGGTCGATCTCGCCGATGCGGCGGTGCGCGCGGCGGGCATCCTCGGCGTGCGTGCGCGTAACCGCGAGACGGCGCTGGTTGTCGAGGGCGAGCGCGGAGATGCCGTTGCTGTGGCCGAGTTCCGGCGCGTGCTTCAGATCCTCATCAACCTCATCGGCAATGCCATCGCCTATGCCCCGGCGGCGAGCACGGTGACGATCATCGCGTTGACCCCTGAAGAGGGCCGCGTGACAATCACGGTCGCCGACGAGGGCCCCGGCGTGACGCTCGATCAGGCGACCCGGATCTTCGGGAAGTTCGAGCGCCTCGGCCGCGACACCGATGGCGGCAGGGATAAGGGCTCGGGCCTCGGCCTCTACATCTCGCGGCGGCTTGCCGAGGCGATGGCGGGCACGCTCACTGTGGAAGCCGCGCCCGGCGGCGGGGCGCTGTTCCGGCTCGAGTTGCCTGCTGCCTGACCCTGCCGGGCAAGCTTGTTCAGCAAGTACATACGGGGCGGGGATTTTCGCGATCGGCGCGTGTAGGAAAGGCTCAGCGCCAGTCCAACAGGCACCCGTCAACGCCGGCGACGCCATTCAACCAAGCCTAGGAGCACTGCCCCAGCAGCGGCAGTGCCAAAACCCCGCAGCGCTCAGCCGCTATCGCCGAGCATCAAGCTGCCCGCAGGCCACGCGAGCAGACCCAGACCTTGCAAGGCCCAGATACAACCGAGGGCGACAAGGAACATCCCTGCCGCCCTCAGCATCAACATGGTCTTTCAGGCTCTCAGCGCTGGCTGAGCGGCACGTAGTCGCGCTGAGTCGGCCCGGTGTAGAGCTGGCGCGGGCGACCGATCTTCTGGCCGGGGTCGCTGATCATCTCGTTCCACTGCGCCACCCAGCCCACGGTGCGGGCGAGCGCGAAGAGCGCGGTGAACATGGTGGTCGGGAAGCCGATCGCCGAAAGGATGATGCCCGAGTAGAAGTCGACGTTGGGGAACAGCTTCTTCTCGATGAAGTAGGGATCGTTCAGCGCGAGCTCTTCCAGACGCAGCGCGGTCTCGAACAGCGGGTCGTTGACCTTCAGCGCATCGAACACCTCGCGCACGGTCTTCTGCATCACCGTCGCGCGCGGGTCGTAGTTCTTGTAGACGCGGTGGCCGAAGCCCATCAGGCGGAACGGATCGTTCTTGTCCTTCGCACGCTCGATATAGTGCGGAATGCGGTCGGGTGTGCCGATTTCCTTGAGCATGTTGAGCGCCGCTTCGTTGGCGCCGCCATGCGCCGGGCCCCACAGGCAGGCGATGCCCGCCGCGATGCAGGCAAACGGGTTCGCGCCCGACGAGCCGGCAAGGCGGACGGTCGAGGTCGAGGCGTTTTGCTCGTGGTCGGCGTGGAGGATGAAGATCCGGTCCAGCGCGCGCTCGACAACCGGATTCACCACATAGGGCTCGGCCGGGACGCCGAAGGTCATGCGCAGGAAGTTGCCGGTGTAGCTCAGCGAGTTGTCCGGATAAACGAACGGCTGTCCGACCGAATACTTGTAGGCCGCGGCGGCGATCGTCGGCATCTTGGCGATCAGCCGGTGCGAACTGATCGTGCGGTGGATCGGATCGGAGATATCGGTGCTGTCGTGATAGAAGGCCGACAACGCGCCGACCACGCCGCACATGATCGCCATCGGGTGCGCGTCGCGGCGGAAGCCGCGGTAGAAGGTCATCAGCTGCTCGTGCAGCATGGTGTGGCGGGTGATGGTGTAAGTGAAGTCGTCGAGCTCGTCCTTGCCCGGCAACTCGCCGTTGAGGAGCAGGTAGCTCACCTCCATGAAGCTCGAATCCTCGGCCAGTTGGCCGATCGGATAACCGCGGTGGAGCAGCACGCCCTCGTCGCCGTCGATATAGGTCAGCGCGCTTTCACAAGCGGCGGTCGAGGTGAAGCCAGGGTCGAAGGTGAAGGCACCCGTCTGCGCGTAAAGCTTGCGGATGTCGATAACGTCGGGGCCGGTGCTGCCTTCCAGCACCGAATAGTCAAAAGTCTTCCCGCCGATTTCGAGTTTAGCCGTCTTGTCTGCCAAGATCTGTCTCCTGTCCAAAATCCGTGTCACTGCCCCTGTGCGACGCGCCGATGTTCTAGGCAGCCTGAGCGTCGAGCCGGGCGAGCGCCTCGTCCCGTCCGAGCAGGACCAGAACATCGAAAATACCGGGTGACGTGGTCGCCCCGGTGAGTGCCGCGCGCATCGGCTGCGCCAGCTTGCCGAGACCCAATCCAAGCTCCTCCGCAAGCGCCTTCGTAGTGGCTTCGAGCGCCTCACTTGTCCAGTCGTTTTCGCCTGCCAGGCCTGCGTGAATCTTCCGCAATATCACCGCCGCGTCGCCCTCGAGCAGTTGGGCGGCCTTCTCGCTGATGGCGAGCGGCCGCTTGGCGAAGAGGAATCCAGCGCCTTCAACCACTTCGTTGAGGTTCTTTGCGCGGACTTTGAGCACCGGCATAGCCTGCGTCAGCAGCGCCTCGTCGGCATTCTCGCCGATCCTAGCGGCAACCAGCGCAGCAAGACGGGCATCATCAGCTTCGCGCAAGTAGTGGCCGTTCAGGTTCTCGAGCTTCTTCATGTCGAAGCGCGAGGGGCTCTTGCCCACTCCCGCCAGATCGAACAGCTCGACTGCCTCGTCGCGGGTGATCTCTTCGCGGTCGCCGTGGCCCCAGCCGAGGCGGAGCAGGTAGTTGAACAGCGCCTCGGGCAGGATGCCGAAGTCGTCGCGATAGGCCTCGACCCCGAGCGCGCCGTGGCGCTTGGAAAGCTTGGCTCCGTCCGAACCGTGGATCAATGGAATGTGGGCATAGATCGGATCGGGCCAACGGCCTTCAATGGCGTTCATCGCGCGGATGATCGGCAGTTGCCGGAAGGCGTTGTTCAAGTGATCATCGCCGCGGATCACGTGGGTTACGCCCATGTCGTGATCGTCGACCACCACTGCGAGCATGTAGGTCGGCGTGCCGTCGGCGCGCAGGATGATGTAGTCGTCGAGCTCCTCGTTCTTCACCGTCACCGCGCCCTGCACCTGGTCGTGGATGGTGGTCTCGCCTTCCTCGGGCGTCTTGAGGCGGATGGTGAAGGGCGTGCCCTCGGGCGCTTCGGCGGGATCGCGGTCGCGCCAGCGCCCGTCATAGCGCATCGGCTTCTTGTTGGCGCGCTGCTCCTCGCGCATCGCTTCGAGCTCTTCGGAGGTCGCGAAGCACTTGTAGGCATGGCCGGCTTTCAGGAGCTGCCAGGCCACTTCCGCATGGCGCTCGGCCCGGTCGGACTGGAAAATCGGGGGCGCGTCGTAGTCGAGGCCCATCCAACCCAGCCCCTCGATGATTGCGTCGATCGCCTCCTGCGTGCTGCGCTTGTGGTCGGTGTCCTCGATCCGCAGCAGCGTGCGGCCGCCATGGTGGCGGGCGTAGAGCCAGTTGAACAGTGCGGTCCGCGCCCCGCCGATATGCAGGAAACCGGTCGGAGAAGGGGCGAAGCGGGTCACGACTTCGCCTGCGGTGCTGGCGGCGGGGGTGCTGCTTTCGCTTGCCATGGGCTTTGATTTCCTGTTCACTTTGAGCGACTTGGTTCGCGGCTTGAAAGAGGGCGAGCCGGTCGGGGGGCAAGCCAATGCGCGATGTGCCGATCATTCCGATGGGGGAGGAGCCCGGAGGCCGCGACGCCGCCGGAGAACCGACGCCGCGCCCTTGGCAAACCGCGAGGGCCTTGTCCAGCACCGCTCGCGGCGCGGCGCGCCGAGTGGTGGGAGGCTGGGGGCTAGATGCGGCCGAGCGCTTCCTCGGCGAAGCGGGCTTCGACCGGGCGCCGTGGCTGGCGGTGATCTTCGCTGCCGGGATCATCACATGGTTCGTGCTGCCGGGTCCGTGGCAGTGGTGTGCGGCGATGGCGGGCGGGGGCGCGCTCGCGGTCGTCCCGTTCTTGGTCTGGCCGCCGGGCAGCATCGCCGACGAGACCCGCGCAAACTTGCGACTGGCAATTATTACTTGCGCGCTGATTTTCGCGTTCGGGGTCGCGGTGGTATGGACGCGCTCGGAGATGGTCGGCGCCGAACCGATTGCGCGGCCGACCCTCATGATGATCGACGGCAAGGTGCTGGAGCGCGAGGACCAGCCTGCCGAACAACGGCTGCGTCTCACGCTCGCCATGCGTGATGCCGAGAGCGGTACGGCGCGCAAGGTCAGGGTCAATGTGCCGCTTGAGGCGCTGGGCGCGGATCGCGAGGGGAGCGGGGTTCCCGCCGGTCTTGCAGAGGGCGCGGTGGTGCGGCTGCGCGCCCGCCTCATGCCGCCCGCCAGCCCGATGCTCCCCGGCAGCTACGACTTTGCCCGCGCGGCGTGGTTCCAGGGCCTGTCGGCGACTGGCACAATTGTCGGCCCGCTGACTGTGATCAGCCCGGCGGAGGGCAGCGGCGGGATCGCGGTCCTGCAACGTACGCTTTCCGAGCATGTTCGTGAGCGGGTTTCGGGCTCACCGGGGGCGATCGCGGCCGCCTTTGCGAGCGGCGACCGCGGCGGCATCACCGAGGCCGATGCGTCCGCGATGCGCGATGCGGGCCTCACGCACTTGCTGTCGATCAGCGGGTTGCACGTCAGCGCCGTGATCGCGGCTGCCTATTTCGCGGTGCTGCGCGTGCTTGCGCTGTGGCCCGCGCTGGCGCTGCGGGTCCGCCTACCGGTGGTTGCCGCTTCGGCAGGCGCGCTGGCGGGCATCGGCTACACCCTGCTGACGGGCGCGGAGGTGCCAACGGTCAGGAGCTGCGTTGCTGCGCTGCTGGTGCTCGGCGCGCTGGCGCTGGGACGCGACGCCTTGTCGATGCGGATGCTGGCGCTCGCCGCAGGATTCGTCCTGTTGCTGTGGCCCGAAAGCGCCATCGGCCCGAGCTTCCAGATGAGCTTTTCTGCGGTGCTGGCGCTGATCGCGCTCTCGAATGCTGCGCCGATCAAGGCCTTCCTCGCCCCGCGCGAAGAGCCGTGGTT
>JANNWO010000018.1:0-3949 GCA_031408395.1 Sphingomonadales bacterium
TGGATCGAAACGCAATAACACCAGGGCCGGTGCGCTCCATTGCCCCCGTTTCCGAATGCTGGCGGCGGGCACACGATAGCGCCTGAGCCAGGCCATGGCGGGGCTCGCCATTGCGCCATTATCATAGCCGGGCCGCGCAACCACTGCAATCGGCATTGTCCGGGCGATCCGCCGCCAGTCTTTCCAGCGGTGCAACTGGGCGAGATTGTCTGCACCCATCAGCCAGACGAAGCGGCGCTTGGGGTAACGCCGGACAAGCTTGGCGAGTGTGTCCACGGTGTAGCGGGTCCCGAGCTGCTGCTCGATTCCCGTGGGCACGATTCGCGCCCTGCGGGCCTGCTTGCGCGCCGAAAGCAGCCGCGCAGACAGCGGGGCCATCCCCTCCTCGGGCTTCAAAGGATTGCCGGGCGAGACCAGCCACCAGGTCTCGTCCAGCCCCAGCGCTTCGGCAGCAAACAGGGTGATTCGCCGGTGCCCGCCATGTGCGGGATTGAAGCTTCCGCCAAGGAGGCCGGTCAGGACAGGAGGCGCGCTCATCCAGGGCTCAGGGACGGGTCTGGCCGCTCCCGCGCACCTGCCACTTGTAGGTCGTCAGCCCCTCGAGCGCGACCGGCCCGCGCGCGTGCAGCCGCCCCGTCGCGATGCCGATCTCCGCGCCGAGACCGAACTCGCCCCCGTCGGCGAATTGCGAGGAGGCGTTGTGCATGACGATGGCGCTGTCGACTTGCGTAAGGAAGCGCTCGGCAGCGACGTGATCATCGGTGATGATCGCGTCGGTATGCGCCGACGAATGGCGGGCAATGTGGGCGAGCGCTGCCTCAAGACCATCCATCACCGCGACCGAGAGGATCGAATCGAGATATTCGGTATCCCAATCGTTGGCGCTCGCCGGGATCACGCGCGAGTCGAGCGCCTGCGCCCGGCCATCGCCGCGCACTTCGGTCCCCCCTTCGATCAGCGCCGCGACCAGCGCTGCGCCTTGCGGATAGGCCGCGTCGATCAGCAGCGTTTCCATCGCTCCGCAGACGCCGGTGCGGCGCAGCTTGGCGTTGAGCGCGATTGCGGTCGCCATGCCAGCGTCGGCGGAGGCATGGACGTAGGTGTGGCAAATGCCATCAAGGTGCGCGAGCACCGGCACCCGCGCATCGGCCTGCACCCGCGCAACGAGGCTCTTGCCCCCGCGCGGCACGATCATGTCGATCAGGCCACTGGCAGTGAGCATTGCGCCGACACAGGCGCGGTCCTGCGAGGGGACGAGTTGCACCGCCTCGGCAGGCACGCCCCCTGCGACGAGCCCCTCGACGAGCGCGGCATGGATCGCACGGTTGGAATAAACCGCCTCGCTCCCCCCGCGCAGCAACGCCGCATTGCCCGCGCGCACGCAGAGCGCGGCGGCATCGGCGGTCACGTTGGGGCGGCTTTCGTAAATGATCCCGATGGTGCCGATCGGCACGCGGATGCGCTGCAACCTGAGGCCATTGGGCCGCTGGCTCGAATCGATCACCTGCCCGACCGGATCGGGCAGATCGGCGACCGCCGCCACCGCATCGGCAATTCCGGCAAGCCGCGCTTCGTCCAACGCCAGGCGGTCGAGCATCGCTGTGCTGAGCCCGGCCGCTTGGCCCTCAGCGAGATCCTTCGCGTTGGCGGCAAGCACCGCCGGGGCCGCCGCGCGCAGGGCATCTGCGGCGCGGTGGAGCGCGGCGGCACGGGCCTCGCTCGGCATCGCGGCAAGCTGACGCTGGGCCAGCCTCGCAGCCTTAGCGAGGCCCGTCACCAGCGCGGCGGGATCGATAGGCGAGAGGGGCGCGGGGCTCTGGGTCATCGCCGCTCCCCTAGCATCCTAGCACCCGCCTGTCAGTCCCGCCCGCACCCCCGCAAATCTGTACGGCATGTCCTGACCTGCGCGTTCAGCACGAGTACTTTGCCCGGATGTTGCAAAACCGCGCACCTCGTCGCAATTCCGTTTCGGCTCACCTGCGGTACACATATAGGATTCGACCATAGGTAAGCCCACTGATAGCGGCCTTGAATAAGGCAAAAAATAATCGGGGCCGCCAGTGTCGTTGAGAAAAACCGCAGATATGTGGGGAGAGCGGCTGCGGCTGTGGTTCCCGGACCGCGAATTCTTCATGCGTGCCGACGGGCAGGTGCGCTTCATCAAGCTTTCGTCGAAACTGCAAATCCGCGTCGCTGCCGGCGTCGTCGGGATCGCGTTCCTGTGGCTTGTCGCACTCGGCTTCATGGCGTGGGGCCAGTATCGCGCTGAGGCCGACCTTGCCTCCTTCGCCGAGGAAAAGGCGCGGGTCGCGACCGCCAGCGAGCGTCTCAAAGACTATGGCGGCAATCTCGACAAGGTCGTCGATGATTTGAAGCAGCGCCAGGATTTCCTCGACGAAATGGCGCAGATGCTGCCCGAAGACATGGTCAAGGAAGGCGCGGCGAGCGGCACCGTCACTGATTCGACCGCCGAAGCCACCAAGACCGTCGACAAGGTCAGCGCGCTCCTCCCCCAAGCGCGCGGCCTTGCCGAGATGGAAGCCCGCCAGCTCGCTTTTGTCGAGCGCCTTACCCGCTTCGCCGACGCCCGCGCTAACCGCGCCGAGGCCGCGATGCGCATGCTGAACCTCGATCCCCAATCCATGAGCCGCGCCGCGCAGCAGGCGATGGGCGGTCCCTTCGAGGCACTTGCCGCCGCTGAGGGCATTGACCCTCGCTTCGAGCGGCTTGGCCTCAGTCTCACGCGGATGACCGTGCTCGAGCGCGCGCTCGACGGCATCCCGCAGGTCGTGCCCGCCAGCTTGCAGGCAATCACCTCGGGCTTCGGCTACCGCCGCGATCCCTTCAACGGACGCGGTGCGATGCACGCGGGCATCGATTTCAAGGGCGCGATCGGTTCGCCGATCTTCGCCGCCGCCGGTGGCCGGGTGACCTTTGCCGGCCCGAAGTCCGGCTATGGGAACGCCATCGAGATCACGCATGGTAACGGGATGTTGACCCGCTACGCGCACTTGTCGCGGATCGGCGTTAAGGTGGGCCAGCAGGTCACCGCCGGTACCACGATCGGCGGGCTCGGCAGCACCGGGCGCTCGACGGGGCCGCACCTGCATTTTGAAGTTCGCATCAATGACCGCGCGGTCAATCCGCGCCCATTTCTGGAGGCTGCCCCCGATGTTCTCAAGGAAGTCCGCCGAACCGGAACAGACAGATCGCTTGGGCGCCGCGCCGATCGCACGGCCCGTTAACAGGAGCAGCATGATGGCCTCGGGTTCGACCTTTTCCGTGATCGGTGCCGACGTGGCGATCAAGGGCAATGTGAGCGCCACCGCCGACCTGCATATCGACGGCACGATCGAGGGCGACATCACCTGCGCCAGCCTCGTGCAGGGCGAGAAAAGCAGCATCAGCGGCGCCGTGGTGGCCGAGATCGCGCGTCTGGCGGGCAAGGTGTCCGGTTCGATCACCGCCCGCGAGCTGGTGATCCTCAAGACCGCCCGGATCGAGGGCGATGTCCACTATGACGCGCTGACCATCGAGCAAGGTGCGGAAGTTGATGGCCGCTTTGCGCCGAATGCGCGCCAAGCGGTCAAGGCCGTGCCGAGCGCGCAGATCGAGGCGGCGGAGTAGCGCTCCGAAAAACGCGATGTTCCACGTGAAACATACCTCACAGCATCACGCTGCGGGGGGTCTAGACGCGTCTGGAGGGGGTCTGGAGGGTGCCTAGAGGGGGTCTAAACCGCGCTGGAAGGGGTCTGAAACCGCCAGCCTTTCACAGCACCTCGGCCCTCAACGTCTTCCTGTCGAGCTTGCCGATCATCGTCTTGGGCAGGCTTTCGCGCACCACCACCTGGTCGACCCGCTCGTGCTTGCCGACCTTGGCGTTGAGCCACGCCGCCAGTTCCTCGCCGGTCGCCGTCGCGCCGTCGTTCAGCGTGACATAGGCACGCGG
>JANNWO010000019.1:0-7123 GCA_031408395.1 Sphingomonadales bacterium
GCCGAAACCCAGCGCATCAGCCTCGGCATGAAGCAGCTGGAAAGCGATCCGTGGGATGGCGTCGCTGCCAAGTACCCGGTCGGCTCGAAGCTCAACGGCGTGGTCACCAACATCACCGAGTACGGTGCCTTCGTCGAACTCGAAGCCGGCATCGAAGGCCTCGTCCATGTCTCGGAAATGAGCTGGACCAAGAAGAACGTCCACCCGGGCAAGATCGTCTCGACCTCGCAGGAAGTCGAAGTGATGGTGCTCGAAGTCGACAGCGAAAAGCGTCGCATCAGCCTCGGCCTCAAGCAGGCCCAGCGCAATCCGTGGGACGAGTTTGCCGAGAAGCACCCGGTCGGCACCGAAGTCGAAGGCGAAGTCAAGAACGCGACCGAATTCGGTCTGTTCGTCGGCCTCGACGGCGACGTCGACGGCATGGTGCACATGTCGGACATCGCTTGGGGCATCTCGGGCGAAGACGCGCTGGCGCTTCACCGCAAGGGTGAAATGGTCAAGGCAATCGTTCTCGACGTCGATGTCGAGAAGGAGCGCATCAGCCTCGGCATGAAGCAGCTCGAAAAGGGCGCGCCTTCGGCTGAAGGCGCCACCAGCGGCGGTTCGCTGCGCAAGAACCAGACCGTTACAGTTGTCGTGCTCGAAGTGCGTGACGGCGGCCTCGAGGTTCAGGTCGGCGAAGACGGCGCGACCGGCTTCATCAAGCGCGCGGACCTCGGCCGCGATCGCGACGAGCAGCGTCCGGATCGCTTCCAGGTCGGCCAGAAGATCGACGCGATGGTGATCGGTTTCGACCGTTCGAAGAAGCCGAACTTCTCGATCAAGGCGCGCCAGATCTCTGAAGAGAAGGACGCCGTGGCCCAGTTCGGTTCGTCGGATTCGGGTGCGTCGCTCGGCGACATCCTCGGCGCCGCACTCAAGAAGGGCGCCGACTGAGGTTTTTGATCGGCGCGCGCCTCATGCAGGTGCGCGTCCTCGACCACATGAAGGGCCCGCCCGCTCATCCGAGCAGGCGGGCCTTTTCCTTTGGGGCTAGCGCCTGTAAGCTTGCCCCCATGATCCATGTTCACCAGTTCCCCTGCCTCAGCGACAATTACGGCTATATCGTGCACGACACCGAGAGCCACGAGACGATCGCGATCGATACCCCTGACGCCAAGAGGTACCTGCTCGAGGCGGATATGAAGGGCTGGCGCATCACCCAGATCTGGAATACCCACTGGCATCCCGATCATGCGGGCGGAAATGCGCACATCCAGGAGGAAACGGGCTGCTCGATCCTCGGTCCAGCCGAGGTCGAGAGCAAGTTCCCGATCGACTGCGTGGTCGCGCATGGTGACGTAGTGTCAATCGGTGAAATGCGCGCGCAGGTGATCGACGTGTCGGGCCACACCAACGGCCACATCGCGTTCTACTTCCCCGATGCGGGCGTCGCGTTCGTTGGCGATTCGGTCTTCGCGCTGGGCTGCGGGCGGATGTTCGAGGGCGAGCCGAAGCAATTCTGGGCGAGCCTGAGCCGGATAAAGGCGCTCCCGCCGGAAACGCTGCTCTACTGCGCGCACGAATACACAGCCTCGAACGCCAAGTTCGCGCTCCACGCCGATCCCGGCAACGTCACGTTGCAAGAATACGCCGCCGAGATCGCCGACAAACGCGCAAAGAACGAATGGACCGTTCCGACCACGCTCCGCCGCGAACTCGCAACTAACCCCTTCCTGCGCGCCGACGCCCCTGACATGATGGCACGCTGGGGCGGCAGCACCCCGGACGAGACCTTCGCCGCATTGAGGGCGGCGAAGGACAATTTCTAGAACGATGCAGGCTATTCGGGTCGAATGCTTGTCGGACGACCTGTCCGGCGTGACCCTCGCCGACATTCCCGCGCCAGTCCGGGCACCCGGCGAGGTGCTGGTGAGGGTGCGTGCGGCCTCGCTCAACTTCCCCGACCTGCTGATGACACGGGGCGAGTACCAGTTCAAACCCGAGGTGCCTTTCACCAGCGGACTGGAATTCGCAGGCGAGGTTCTTGAGGCCGATCCGGCCAGCGGCTTTGCACCCGGCGAAAAAGTGATGGGCGGCAACAAGACGGGCGCCTTTGCTGAACTGGCGAGTGTGCCCGCGGCCAAGCTCTCCCCCATGCCGCGCGGCATGGACTTCCCCGCCGCCGCCGCGATGGGTGCAGCCTATTCGACGGCTTTCACTGGCCTAGTCGAACTCGGCGGATTGCAGGAAGGCGATTGGGTTATCGTCCACGGCGCGAGCGGCGGGGTCGGGCTTGCCGCCTGCGACCTCGCGCGGGCGCTTGGCGCGCGAGTGATCGCCAGCACCGGCTCACCAGACAAGCAGGAGCGCATCGCCGCCCTAGCCCACCCCGACGCCGTGATCCTCGCCGAGGGGCGCTTCCGCGACGCGGTTCACGACCTCACCGGAGGAAGGCTCGCCGATATCATCTTTGACCCGGTCGGCGGGGATGTCTTCGACGAATCCACCCGCTGCGTCGCCTTCGGCGGGAAGCTGATAGTGGTGGGCTTCACCAGCGGGCGGATCGCCGACATCTCGGCCAATATCCCGCTCATCAAGGGCTTCAGCGTCATCGGCCTGCGCGCTGGGGAATACGCCCGCCGCTTCCCCGAGCGCGGGCGGGCGATCCAGAGCGCCATCACAAGGCTCGCCGAGGCGGGCGCGATCACCCCTGCCATCGACCGCACCTTGCCGCTCTCACGCTGGCGCGAAGGTTTCGAGGCGATGGCGCGGCGCGAGCTGGTGGGCAAGGTAGTGTTCGTGCCGGGCGGCTGAGGCTTGGCAATCAATAAAGGTTTTTGTCTTCGCGGATCGTGAAGAACAGGTTGTACCCGCCCCCTGGACTGCGGATGAGCTTGGTCTTCTTGTCGCCCTCGCGCCAGATATTCACAATCCCCACCGAGGTCGTATCGAGCACCCCGCCCGCTCCGTAGCCGATCATCGTGCCGAAGGTGGTCGTATCTGTCTCAGGTGCGCCGAAGCGCTCAAGATAATGCGCGAACATGCGGTTGAAGCAATCCGCATCGCGATCCTGGCCGATGAGGGTGATTGTCACCATCCGGCCCTTGATCTGGCGAAAGCCCATTTCGGACGGGCAGCCGGGGATCACCTCAGGGCGCTTCTTCGGCCACTTTGCCTTGAATGCCTTGACGTCGGCCTTGGTACTTGCGGTCGTGAACTGGCCCCAAAGCACAATGGGCGAAGCCAGCGCATTCTGCTGCGCGGCAAGCGGCGCCGATACAAGCAAGGCCGGAGCAATCCACCGAAGTCCTGTCATCAAGCGCATCCTGCCCTCTTGTTTCGGAGAGAGCCAATCTATTCCCGCGCAACAGAAAAGGGCGGCCCCAGCGGACCGCCCTTTTCTGTTGCGTGTGTCCCCGCTGCTTACAGCGAAGCGATGAACTCGTCGGCGAGGTTCTTATCAGCCTTGCCGTCATGCGCCTTGGCGATCAGCACCTTGGCGGCAGCGGCAGCGGCGGTCACGGCCTTGGCCTTCACCTCGGCGATCGCGGCGCGCTCGGCGGCAGCGATCTTGTCTTCGGCCATGCGCTGGCGGCGCGCGACCATCACTTCGCTGTCGGCCTCCGCCTTGGCGAGGATCGCATCGGCTTCGGCGCGCGCGCCTGCCAGCATCGCTTCGGCGTCCTTTTCGGCGCCGGCGATCTTGGCGGCATATTCGGCCCGCAGGGCCTCGGCCTCGGCGCGAAGGGTCTTGGCCTCATCCAAAGCGGCGCGGATCGCGGCGATCTTAGAATCGAGGCCGCCGGTCAGCAGACCGGGGACCTTCTTCCAAACGAAGACGCCGATCAGCACAGCCATCGCAAGCGCGACCCACTGATAGGTGTCCATCCCCAGCACGGCGGGTTCGGCGTCGTGAGCTTCGGCCCCTGCGGCCAGCAACATCAGGATGTTAGCCATGCGCCATCACCTCCTTGACCGCAGCCTGAGCGGCGGCGGCATCGACTTGGGCACCGGCGACGCGGGCGACAATGTCGCGCGCGGCATCTGCGGCCACGCTTTCGATCTCGGCCATGGCGCTGGTGCGCGCGGCGTCGATCGCGGTTTCGGCCTCGGCAAGGCGGGTGTCGAGGCGGCCCTGCGCCTCAGCCAGCTTGGCGGCGTTGGCCGCAGCTCCCTTGGCCTTGGCCTCGCCGATCACCGCCTGAGCCGCGACGCGGTTGGCGTTCTCGCGGGTCCGCCAAGCGGCTTCTTCGCCGTCGGCAGCGTTGCGCGCAGCCTGAGCAGCAGCAAGGTCGCCCGCGATCTGGGCATCACGCATCTCGACCGTGCCGAGGATCTTGGGCACCATTCCCAGCCCGACAAGGACGAAGGTGAGGCCGAAGAACAGCAGTAGCCAGAAGACCTGGCTTGTCAGTGTGGTCGCGATTTGTTCGATCTGAGGCATGATGGACCTTTAGCCGGAACGCCAGTGGCGCGGGACGCCGAGCCTACGGGGAGACCCCCGCCGGCCCGGCGTTCCCACGTGTCGATCTTAGCGGAAGATCAGCAGAACGGCGATGACGAAGGCGAGCAGGCCGAGAAGTTCGGCGGCCGCGAAGCCGATGAACAGGCGGCCCTGCTGGCCGTCGGCGGCACCCGGGTTGCGAAGCGCGCCTTCGAGGAACGAGGCAAAGACGTTGCCCACGCCGAGCGCGGCGAGGCCAGCGCCGATCGCCGCAAGACCGGCACCGAGAAGAGCTGCAGCAGTAGCGTCCATGATACTAAACTCCGTTGAAATTCTGATTGTTATCGAGGGTAGTGAAGAAAGCCAGCAGGCTCTCAGTGAAGGTTTTCCGCGTCGTTGATATACAGCGAGGTCAACAGCGCGAAGACATAGGCTTGAATCCCGGCGACGAGAATCTCGAGCGCGCTGATCGCGACCATCAAGACAAAGCTCGGCACGCCGACCAGCACGCCAAGCCCAGCGCCGGCGCTGCCGCCAGCAATTACGAAGCTTGCCAATACCTTAAGGAGGACGTGTCCCGCCATCATCGCCACGAAAAGACGCAGGGCGAGGCTGAAGGGGCGCACCATGAAGGACACAAACTCGATCAGGCTGATCGGAAGCGCGAGGAAAAATGGGGTGTTAGACGGCCAGAACAGCGAGAAGAAGTGCAGGCCATGCTTCCAGAAACCGACGATCAACACGATCGAAAAGCTCATGATCGCCAGCACGCCGGTCGCGGTGAAGTGGCTTGTGAAGGTGAAGGCGTGCACCCCCGGGATCAAACCGAGCGGCACGAGGCCGAGCAGGTTCCCGAACAGGATGAACATGAAAAGCGTAAAGATGTAAGGCACATACTTGCGCCCGGCCTTGCCGACATTGGCCTCCAGCAGGTCGTCGATGAAGCCCGTCATCGCCTCGACCGCCATCTGCCAGCGGCCCGGGACCAGCGCGCGCTTCATCCCGCCCGCGACGAACACCCACACCAGAACAGCGGTGATCGCCATCCACAGAGCGGAGTTGGTGAACGCGATGTTGACCCCGTCAGCGATCTGCCAATCGGACCCCAGCAGGGGTTCGATGGTGAACTGCTTCATCGGATCGACCTTGCCTTCTTCGGCTGCCACGATCGAAAGATTCCTCGGTGTTTCACGTGAAACACGCCCGCTAGGCCGGGTCTAACAGGGGTCTAGCGGGGGTCTAAACCGCTCTGGGAGGGGTCTAGACGTCGCTATCGCCACCCTGATCCGGGTCTGCGGGACGCGTGTTCGCGTTCAGAATGATGCTTCTGAAGGCCGATCCCGTTCCGAGGAACAGTCCTGCCAGCAGGCCCCAGGGCGCGATGCCCAGCAATGCGTCAACCGCAAAGCCGATCACCAAGCCGCCGATGATCCCGCCCAACAGGTTGGCGAGGACCCGGTCGCCGCTGCGGTAATTCGCATCGACGCCCTTCACCTGTCGCCGGTTGCGCTGTTCTTCACGCTCGCGTGCGGCCTTGAGCCGCGCTTCGAGCGCGTCGATCCGCGCATCCTCTTGAATGGGTTCTCGGGCGGGTTTCTCGTCGCTCATGCCATGATCCCGAAATTGAAGAACAAGGCACGCGCATCGAGGTGCCCGCCGAGGGCGCCGACCCCTTAGAAGGGGGGCAGATAGGTGTCAACCGTGAGGGGACACGATATGCCGCAAGTGCGAAATACTAGTCGCCCGCGTCGTTTCCGGCGGCGGCGCTGGGGCAGCGGTTGTCGCGGACCGGCGCGGCATTGGTGCGGGTCTGCCACGTGCCATCGGGCGCGCGGTACTTTTCGCCGGCCACCGTGCGCAGCACTGCGGTGCAGCCAGCGCTCAGCGCATAGGCTTCAAGCGTTGCGTTGTTCTTCTGCGCCTTGTCGGCATAGACCGCGCGGCGTTTGATATTGATGTCGTCGACCAGCCGCTGGGTTGCAGGGTCGGCGTTGCCGACGATCCCGAGATAGCCGTCCGGCTGCTCGCCCACCTTGCCCGATGCACGCGCGGCGGCATAGGCGGGGTCGCGCTGCTGGGCGAGCGCGGGCACGGCGACCACGCCTGCCAGAGCAAGTGCAGCGAGCGAGAGACGGATAGAACTGCGCATCATCATTCTCCTGTGGGAGCGCAGATATCAGAAGATATCTCCGTTTTCCTCCACTGTGTTGGCCGCGTCTGCCGCGAGCCGGTAGATCACTTCCTGCCGGATGTTGATGTTGAGCTCGATCACGATCGGCTTGTCGGGGGCGGCGATGTTCACACATCCGGATAGCCCTGCGACAAGGATCGCGCATCCGGCCATCAACGCCCGGCGCTTTCCATTCCTGTGCCGCTCCATGCGTGCCGCCCCTTCCCCTGTGTCATGCGGGGATGTGGCAGCGCGCGCCGAAGCGGTCAATTCGTGATGCATCATGGCTTGTCCTGGCTTTCGGAAGGTTGAACGGGAAGCTCCAGCGGCACGAGGCGGCCGTTTTCCTGCCGGTACAGGCCGAGGTCCTGCGGATCGCGGACATAATCGGCATCCCAGAAGGACCGCACCATCGTCGCCAGCTGGTAGAAGTTCTGCGAGCGGACATTGATCTTGAAGAGGATCGGCAGCTTGGCGAGGCGGCGGGTGACGAAGTTCTGGCTCGTCCCCGCGCCCTGCCGCACCCC
>JANNWO010000020.1:0-18299 GCA_031408395.1 Sphingomonadales bacterium
CCCCCCCCCCCCGGGCTCGCCCCGGGCCCCCACCACATCCCCCCCCCCCCCCCGGCGGGGGGCCCCCCGCCCCCCCCCGGGACGGGGGGAAGTGTGAAAGGCAGAGCCCCTTGTAACCTAAACAGCCCCCGCAAGCGAAAGGCACCGCGACACCCTTTCGCGAAAGCCCTTACCCATGAAGAAAATCCTCCTGCTGGCGACCACCCATATCGCCGCGCTTGCCCTGGGCTTTGGCCTCGGGGTCTATTTCCTGCCGATCCTTGTTGCCGAGCGCGCGCCCGATGCTGCCACGCTTGCCAGCGCGGCGAAAAGCGCGGCCTATACCGCCACCTTCAAGAAGGACCTGCCGGGCAGCGACGCCGTCCATTGGGGAACGGGCACGATCAGCGTGACGCGTGAGCGGATCGTCCATCAGGGCGAGCTTGCGCCGGGGCCGGACTACAAGATCTACCTTGCGCCGAGCTACGTCGACACGGACGCAGGCTTCCGCGCGATCAAGGCGCAGTCGGTGCAACTGGGCTCGATCAAGAGCTACGATGGCTTCATCGCGCAAGTGCCCGCCGGCGTCGACATCGAGAAATACGACACGGTAGTGATCTGGTGTGAAGCCTTCGGCAAGTTCATCACCGCGGGGAAGTACAAGTAAGGCGAAGCAGGAAGTAGGCCGGAGCGGCGCATTCTGCTAAAGCAGCGTTATGAGATCGCTCGTGTTTTGCTGTGCGCTTATTCTGTCGGGTTGCGGCCCTGACCTCGGCGACCATCGGCTTGTTTCCACCCGATACGCGAATGAGCTACCTGCTTCGGTCAGCCATTCCCGGAACGATCCGGGCTATGTCGTCCTCAGCTTCAGGGCCGACGCCAATCTGAACAGCGAGGACATCAACGCTTTGTATGCGACCGCGACATCATGCGATGACGGCGACCGCAGAAGCAGGACGGTGTTCGGCCCCTTCACGGATTCTGTTGTCCCCGAAGGCCTCCCCGACCATGGCACCCGCGCGGCCATCGGAGATTACCTCGTCTACGTACCACTCAAAGGCGAAATCTGGGGCGATCTGATGAACGGGAAGACACCGGTTGTCGGCACCTTCGACCTGCGCAAGGACGATGAGGATATGTGCTTCCAGCTAGAGCACACCGGATATCCTTGGGCCACCCGAACAAACTCAGTCCGGGTGGCCGCGTCGATCCTCAGGCAGGTCAGCGGATCGCCCGCCCCCTAGTCCTTCACGTACTTCTGGAAGCTCTTGCGCAGCTTCATCAGCTTGGGCGGGATCACCGCGAGGCAGTAGGGATTGCTCTGGCCCTGGCCGTCCCAGTATTCCTGGTGGTAGTCCTCGGCTGGGTACCATTCGGCGGTCTGTTCGCCGCCCGACAGGCCCTCGATCGTCGTCACTGCCCGCTTGCCGTTGTCGGCGTTCCAGCGGTCGATCGCGGCGTGCGCCTCTTCGCCCTGATCGTCCGACAGCGGGAAGATCGCGCTGCGATATTGCGTGCCGACATCGCCGCCCTGGCGGTTCAATTGCGTCGGATCATGCGTACCGAGGAACACGTCGAAGATCTGCGGCAGGCTGATGACATCAGTGTCGAAGGTCACACGGATACCCTCGGCATGGCCGGTCGTGCCGGTGCACACTTCCTTGTAGGTGGGGTTCGCCCTGGTGCCGCCGATATAGCCGCTTTCGACCGTCTGCACGCCGACGACGTCGCGGAACACCGCTTCGGTGCACCAGAAGCATCCGCCTGCAATGATCGCCTTGTCCATGTTCATCACTCGAATTCTCCGTTGCTTTGTGGCAGAGATAGTCCAGCAGCCTGTGATTGCTACCTAGCCTGCCACAGGTTCTTTCAATTTCCCGGGAGAGTTACACCATGAACAAGCTGATCCTTGCCCTCGCCGCTGCGAGCGGCCTTGCCATTGCCGCGCCGGTGCTGGCCGACCATCACAAGATGACCGGCGACGCGCATATCAAAGACACCGCGCATTTCATGAAGATGCATGCCGAAGCCGTGTCCGGCGCCATTAATCACCCCACCCGCAAGGAAGACCGAGCGCGCGACCAGTTCCGCAAGCCTGCCGAAACGCTCGCCTTCTTCCATGTCGGCCCGGAGATGAAGGTCGGCGAATATGCGCCCGGCGGCGGGTGGTATTCGCGCCTGCTCGGGCATTATCTGGGGGGCGAGGGCCAGCTGGTCGGCCTCTATGCCAACCCGCTCACCGCCACCGCCGACCCGGCGCGCCAGCAGCGCATTCGTGATCAGGCCGCCGGCTATGGCAAGGAGGTCGCGGGCTATACGGGGCTGCCTGCCGAGAAGTTCAGCGGCATCACGCTCGACAATCTCGAGGGCCAGAAGGGCACCTTCGACCGCATCATGGTGATGCGCGCGATGCACAACCTGCTGCGCAGCGGCACCGCCGATACCGAACTGCGCGCGATGCGCGAGCTGCTCAAGGATAACGGCCTGCTCGGCATCGAGCAGCACCGTGCGAAGGCCGATGCAGCCTGGTCCTATGCCAACGGCACCAAGGGCTATCTGCGCCAGCAGGACGTGATCGACTTCATGCGCGTCAACGGCTTCGAGCTGGTCGGTACGAGCGAGATTCTTGCCAACGCCAAGGACACCGCCGACCACAAGGAAGGCGTGTGGGAAATGCCCCCGGTGCTCGCCACCAAGCGAGAGGACCTCAAGGGTCTGGGCGAGAGCGACCGGATGACTCTCCTGTTCAAGAAGGCCAAGTAATAAGGTAGGGGCGGCGGCATGACAGCACTCACCGTCGCCGCCCTTCAGCTTGCCCTCGGATCAGAGGACGAAGCCGCCAACATCGCCGCCGTCGCCGCGCTGGTTGAGGAGGCTGCGGCGAGCGGCGCGCAGCTGATCCTGCCGCCCGAGCTGTTTTCCGGCGCCTATTTCTGCCGCGAGGAGGACGAGGCGCTGTTTGCGCTCGCCCGGCCCACGGCTGAGCACCCCAGCGTCATCGCCATGCAGGCGCTCGCCGCCAAGCTGAAGGTGACAATCCCGACCAGCTTCTTCGAGCGGGACGGCCACCACTATTACAACACGCTCGCGATGATCGGCCCTGATGGCGCGATCCAGGGCACCTACCGCAAGAGCCACATTCCCGACGGGCCGGGCTACGAGGAAAAATACTATTTCCGCCCCGGCAACGACGGCTTCAAGGTGTGGGACGTCGCGGGCGAGAATGGCGCAATCGTCAAGGTTGGCGTCGGTATCTGCTGGGACCAGTGGTATCCCGAATGCGCGCGCGTCATGGCGCTGATGGGCGCCGAGGTGCTGCTCTACCCCACCGCAATCGGGTCCGAGCCCTATGACGCGGACCTCGACACCAGCCGCATGTGGCGGCGGGCCATGGTGGGCCATGCGGTGTCGAACTGCATGCCGGTGGTCGCCGCCAACCGCATCGGCACCGAGGGCGGTCAGCGCTTCTACGGCCACTCCTTCATCACCGACGAGTGGGGCGACTACCTCGCCGAATACGGCGCGGGCGAAACCGGCGCGCTGATCGCTCGGCTCGACCTTGCACAGGCTGCGAAGCACCGCGCAGGCATGGGCTTCTTCCGCGATCGCCGACCGCAGCTCTACGGCCGGATCGCGCAAGACATTTGATCCCCAGAGAACAAAGGTTGAGCAGCACCTATCTGATCGCGCTGGGCAGCAACCGGCGGCACGTGTCTTATGGCCTGCCGCAGGACGTGGTGCGCGCGGCGCAGGAGGAATGCGCCGCGCTCGGCACCGTCACCGCGCGCTCCCCGTTGATCGCCAGCGCTCCGATCGGCGCGGCCCGTCGCCGCTTTGCCAACGCGGCGCTGGTGCTGGAGAGCGAGCTGTCGCCGACCGCGCTGCTCGCTGGCCTCAAGCGCATGGAGCGGGAGTTCGGCCGCCGCCGCGGGCAGCGCTGGGGTGACCGGGTGCTCGACCTCGACATCATCCTGTGGAGCGGCGGAGCGTGGCGCTCAGGAGGGCGCGCGGCGGATCTCACCATCCCCCACCCGAGCTTCGCTGTGCGAGCTTTCGTGCTCACCCCGGCGCGCGCCGTCGCCCCCGGTTGGCGCGATCCCGTGAGCGGCCTGACCCTCGCCCACCTCCATGCCCGCTTGACCCGCCGCCGCCCCCTCCTTAGGGGAGCGCCCTCATCGCCGACGTGTGGCACCAAAGCCACCAGCGTGGACCCGTAGCTCAGTTGGTAGAGCGGCGGACTTTTAATCTGTAGGTCTCGGGTTCGAGCCCCGACGGGTCCACCATTTTTTGTTTTCCGCATCGCCTCCGCGATGCGAAATCCTCGCTCATGCGGCCTGAAGGCCGCGTCGCTGCGGGCGCCCGGTCGGGCTTGCGGCCTTGCAGGCCGATCTGGTGGGATGGGAGACGTTGCTTGGCGCTTTGCCGCTAGCCCTGCTTCTTCGCGTCCAGCCAATGCGCCGCCTTCACCCCGCCGGTGATCAGGAACGGCACCAGCACCAGGCTCAACACCACCTTGGCCAGCACTTGCCCGATCATCAGGTCGGTGATGTCGAACTCGCCGTAGAAGGCCAGCGTGATGAAGATCACCGAATCGACCGCCTGACTGAGCGCCGAGGCGATCGCGCCGCGCACCATCAGGCCGATTGTGCTTTCACCCTCCCCGCTTCCGCGCAGCCGGTCGAAGATCCAGATGTTGAGCAGCAGCGAGGTGATGTAGGACGCCGGGCCCGCCATCCACACGCGCCAGGTCGACTGGTTCACGCGCTCGAAGGCGGCGAGATCCTCGGGGCGGAAGGCGATCATCTCGGACGATGCTGGCAGGTTCAGCACCAGTTGCATCAGCAGCGCCGACAGCCCCAGCGGCAGGAAGCCCCACCACACGATCCGCTTGGCCGCATCGCGCCCGTAAAGCTGCGACAGCGTGCTCGAGATCACCACCAGCAGCAGGAACGGGAAGATCCCGCTCTCCACCGCAAGGCTTGTCGGCCACAGCTGCACTTGCTTGAAGGCGAGCACGCCGGCCAGCACCGTCATCCCGCCATAGAGCAGGGTGTAGACGAACATCCCCAGCGGGATCGACATCGTCGCGGTGTTGGCGAAAGTGGGGCCAAGGGAAGGGGCAGCGGGCGGGGGCGTTTCCATCCTCGGGAAGCTAGCCAGCGCGCGGGCAAAAGAAAAGCGCCCCGCATCCCCCTGTCACCGGTGTTACGGACAGGTTTGCGGCGCGCGCCGTCGCATCCGGCTTGCAACTCACAGCGCAAACTGCCACGCCCGGGCGTGCTGTGTACGGGACAAGACGCCCGCGCACGAGGGTCGGGACCGCTTTCAGCCATCAAGGGAATTCGCCGCCGTGAACGGGAGTATCACGTCCATCCTGCTGAGCCTCGTAGGGGTGGCCGCCATCCTCGGGATTGCGCTCGCGCTCTCCTCGGCGCGGCGCCGGATCAACTTGCGCGTTGTCGGATCGGCCTTCGCCCTGCAAGCTGTGACCGCGCTGATCGTGCTGCGCACCGATGCGGGCGTGGCGGTGATCGGCGGATTGGCGAGCGGGGTGATCGCGCTGCTCGATTTCTCCAAGATCGGCATCACCTCGGTGTTCGGGCCGATGGAGAACAATCCCTTCGCCAACACCTTCGTGATTGCCGCTTTGCCGGTGATCGTGTTCTTCGCAGCGATCGTCTCGATACTCTACCACCTCGGCATCATGCAGCGGCTGGTGCGCTGGGTCGGCGGGGCGATCGGCTGGATCACCGGGATCAGCAAGGTCGAGGCTTTGGGCGCGGCGGCCAACATCTTCGTCGGCCAGTCGGAAAGCCCGCTGGTGGTGCGGCCCTATCTTGCCGCGCTCAGCCCCTCGGCCCTGTTCACGCTGATGGTGGTGGGCATGGCGGGCGTGGCCGGGACCATCCTTGCCGCTTATGCAAGCTTCATCGGCGAGGATGCGGTGCCCTTCCTGCTCGCCGCGGCGTTCATGTCGGCCCCGGGCGGGATCCTGATGGCCAAGATCATCATGCCTGACGATCCGGCATCTGCCGCAGCGCGCGACAATATCGGCGCTGCTGCCGTCGCACGGGCGCGGGGCAAGAGCAATTCGCTGACCGAAGCGACCCGCGTGGTCATGTATGACGAGAACGGCGAACAGGTCGAACTTCCCCAAGCGCGGATCAGCTCGGTCGGCCCGCCCTCGATTCTCGATGGCGGCGGCAAGGCCGACGACGTGAGCGCGGCGGAGACCTTCGAGGAGGGCCAGCGCCCCGCCAACATCATCGAGGCCGCCGCACAAGGCACGCAGACCGGCGTCAAGCTCGCGGTCGCGGTGGGCGCGATGGTGATGGTGTTCGTCGCGCTGGTGGCGCTGGCGAATGGCATGCTGGCCGGCATCGGCGGCGGGATCGTCGGCCTTTCGGGGCAAGTCGGCGTGCCGCTGTCACCCGATGCGGCGACGTGGCTGGAGACGATCAGCTTCCAGAAGCTGCTCGGCTACCTGTTTGCGCCGGTGATGTATCTGATCGGCATTTCCGATTGGGATCAGGCGAAGATTGCGGGCGGATTGTTCGGCACCAAGATCGTGCTCAACGAATTCGTCGCCTTCATCGACCTTGGGAAAATGCAGGGCGCCGAGCTGACGACACGCAGCCGTGCGATCGTCACTTTTGCGCTGTGCGGCTTTGCCAATTTCTCCTCGATCGCGATCCAGATGGCGGTGACCGGCGGGCTTGCCCCGAACCAGCGCCCGGTGATCGCGCGGCTCGGGCTGAAGGCGCTTGCGGCAGGCAGCCTCGCTAACCTGATGAGCGCGGCGCTCGCCAGCCTGTTCCTGCCTTACTGACTGCCGCTTCAGGCTTGGCAGGGCCGCGTGCCCGCGTGTAAAGCGCGGGCATGATCAACATCGCTTCTGTATCGCTCGCCCAGCCGCTCGACACCATCGCCGACGAGCTCGGCCGCAGCTTTGGTGAATACGGCTTTGCTGTCGTGCGCGATCACGGCATCCCGCAGGATCTGATCGACCGCGCCGAGGCGGTGTCGAAGGCTTTCTTCGCGCTCCCGGCAGAGGTGAAGCGCGCCTACAAGATCGAAGGCGGGGGCGGCGCGCGCGGCTATACTCCGTTTGGCACCGAGAAAGCCAAGGACGCCGAGGTGTTCGACCTCAAGGAGTTCTGGCACGTCGGCCGGTCCTTGCCCGAGGGCCATGCGCTCAGCCAGTTCATGGCGCCCAACGTCTGGCCTAGCGAGGTCGACGGCTTCCGCGAGACGATGAGCGAACTTTACCACGCCTTCGAGATTGCCGGGGGCAGGGCGCTCGAAGCGATCGCGCTGCACCTTGGCCGCCCGCGCGATTTCTTTGCCGAATCTGTAACAGACGGCAATTCGGTGATGCGCCTGCTCCACTATCCGCCGCTAGGCGATGGCGCCCCGGAAGGCGCGGTCCGCGCGGCGGGGCACGAGGACATCAACACCATCACGCTGCTGCTGGGTGCCGAGGAAGCCGGGCTCGAACTGCTCACCCGTTCGGGCGAATGGCACGCGATCGACGTGCCGCCGGGCGCGCTGGTCATCAATGTCGGCGACATGCTGCAACGCCAGACGAACGGCAAGTTGCGCTCGACCACGCACCGGGTCGTCAACCCGCGCGGGGAAGCGGCGCGGCGGGCGCGTTACTCGATGCCGTTCTTCCTGCATTTCCGGCCCGATTTCATGATCGAGCCGCTGCCCGAATGCATCGACGGGTCGGCCGCGAATCCCCCCCTGCCGCCGATCAGCGCGCATGATTTCCTGATGCAGCGCCTGCGCGAGATCAATCTCGCCTAAGGGCTCTCGGTTCGTGCCGTTTTGATGGTGAAAACGAAAATCTTGTACGGCGTTGCTGCGATGCAACACACAGCGGCTGAACTGGCGCTAATCCGTGACTTTTCTGGTGTCCGGAAAGACTCTTATTAAGGAAACGCCGCGCGGGGGCTCAGCGTTTCATGAAAATGTCACAGAACAGTCGCTTTGCCGTCAGCGTTCGAGCCTAGCGAAGGCTCCGCCATATCAGTTTCGTCCTTTCTCTCCATCCTACCCAGGGGCCTCATCCATGAAGCTTAAGTATCTCCTTGCGGCGAGCATCGTCAGCCTTGCTGCAACGACCACGATCGCCACGCCGGTCTTTGCGCAGGAAACCACCTCGTCTGTTCGCGGCGATGTCGTCGATCAGAACGGCGCCCCGATTGTCGGCGCGACTGTGGTCGTGACCCACGTGCCCTCGGGCACCACCTCGACCCAGACCACCGACGATCAGGGCGGCTTCAACGCCGCCGGCCTGCGTCTTGGCGGCCCCGTCACCGTCGAAGTGTCGGCTGCCGGCTTCGAGACTGCGAGCCAGGATATCGGCTTTCTCACCGCAGGTCAGGCGCAGCGCCTCACCGTTGCGCTCGCCGAGCAGGGCCAGACCATCGTCGTCACCGGCAGCCGCCAGCGTTCGGCGATCACCCTTAAGACCGGCCCGGCCACCGTGCTGACCGCCCGCGACATCGCCGGCGTCGCCAACGTCAACCGCGACATCCGCAACCTTGCCGCGCGCGATCCGCTGGTGAACCTCGATGCGACCAACGGCAACGCCATCAGCATCGCCGGACAGAACAACCGCTTCAACCGCTTCACCGTCGACGGCGTGGCCTTCGGCGATCCGTTCGGTCTTGAATCCGGCGGCCTCGTGTCGGCGCGTGGCCCGGTCCCCATCGACGCGATCGGTGAATTCTCGGTCGAAGTTGCGCCGGTCGACATCCAGCAGGGCTTCTTCCAGGGCGGCGCGATCAACACCCAGCTCAAGTCGGGTGGCAATCGTTTCAGCTTCCTCGGCGCCGCCTTCTATCAGGACGACAGCCTGCGCGGCACCCGTGCCCGCGAACTGACCCGCATCGGTTCGTTCGAATCGCAGATCTACACCGCCCAGGTCACCGGCCCGATCATCAAGGACAAGCTGTTCTTCGCGGTCACCTACGAGCGTACCCGTGACACTGTCCCGGCCGACGTTGCGCCCTCCCAGCTCGGCCTGACCGATGCCGCGATCTCGCAGATCACCGGCATCGCGCAGAGCGTTTACAGCTTCGACACGCAGGGCGTCGCCAGCAACATCGTCGAGAAAGACGACAAGCTCGTCACCAAGCTCGACTGGAACATCACCGACGGCCACCGTCTGTCCGCGACTTACATCTGGAACGAGAGCTCGCTGCTCGCTGGCCAGACCGGCATCGGCCAGATCGTCGCGGTCAACCCGACCTACAACCTGCTGTCGAACAACTACACGCAGGGCGCGGTCAACCACTTCGGGATCGTCCAGTCGAGCAACCAGTGGTCGGACAACTTCTCGACCCAGCTGCGCGTGTCCTATGCCGACTATGTCCGTCTGCAGGTTCCGTTCGGCGCGCGCGAATTCGGCCAGTTCCAGGTCTGCCTTGATCCGGTGAACCCGACCCCGCCGGCGGTGACAATCCCCCCGGCTGCCGCCAATGGTTCGTCCGCGAGCCAGTGTGCCCCGGCCCGTCAGCGCCTCCAGTTCGGCCCCGACATCAGCCGCCAGGCGAACGAACTCGACAGCCAGTCGCTGGCAATCGAATTCGCCGCCACTTTGAAGGCCGGTGATCACACCTTCAAGCTCATCGCCGAGCGTCGTCGTCAGGACGTCCGCAACCTCTTCGCTCAGCGCGTTTCGGGTGCTTGGTACTTCGATAGCGTCGCTGACCTGCAGGCCCGCCGTGCCAACACCCTCGACATTGCCGTACCGCTGCGCGGCGGCATCGATACCGTCGTTGCGGAATTCCAGAATAACAGCTGGACCTTCGGCATCAGTGACACGATCGACGTGACCGACACGCTGACATTGGTCGCCGGCGTGCGCTACGATCTGTTCGACACCCCGGACCGTCCGTTCGCCAATGATGCGTTCCTGGGCCGCTTCGGCTTCTCGAACACCGGCACCCTTAACGGCCGCGACCTCTTCCAGCCGCGCTTCGGCTTGAACTGGAATCCGACTGATCGTCTTCAGATCCGCGGATCGGCAGGCTTGTTCGGCGGCGGCAACCCGCTGGTGTGGATTTCGAACAACTACTCGAATCCCGGCCCGACGCTCGGCCGTGTAGGGGTCAACCGCGTCCTTGGATTGAACGGCGCTCCGGACACCTTCACGATCACCAACCTGGCCGGCCTCACCGCGGCGCAGCAGAATGCCATTGGCGCGGCGACGCTCAACAACGTCTCGGGCGGCACCGGCCTCCCGCAGTCGCTGATCGACGCCATCCGCACCGCCGGCACCGCCGCCTCGCCGACCAACGCGCTTGACCCGAACTTCGAGGCGCCCTCGCAGTGGCGCTTCTCGGGCTCGGTCGACTACGATGCCAACCTCGGCAGCTTCCTAGGCGATGGCTGGAACTTCGGTGCGGATGTGATCTACTCGAAGATCAACAACGCGCTCGAATGGACCGATCTGCGCTCGGTGCCCAACGGCATTCTGCCCGACGGCCGCGCCCGCTACACCGCGCTTGCGGGCCAGGACGTGAACGGTGCAAACACCGATATCCTGCTGACCAACACCGACTTTGGTGACAGCTGGAACATCGTTGGTCGCTTCAATAAGCGCTGGGATTCGGGCCTGTTCGTGAACGGCGCCTACACCTACGGCGATGTGACCGACCAGAACCCGGGTACTTCGTCGGTCGCGTTCTCGAACTACACGTCGACTGCCGTTGGTATCGACTCCAACTTCGCAGCGCAGGGCATCGCCAACTACCAGCGTGACAACCAGTTCCGTCTCGGCGCCGGTTTCGATGGCGAGATCTTCGGCGAAAACAACACCCGGATCGAGCTGTTCTACAACCTGCGTTCAGGCCAGCGTTACAGCTACACCTACAACGATCCGACGGGCAGTGCCTTCCGTCCGGCGGTTCTTGGGGTCCAGGGTCGTAGCTCGAACGGCCTGCTCTACGTTCCGAACGTGAGCGCCATCAACGCCGATCCGCGGGTGAGCTACGCGGCGGGCTTCGACTTCAATGGGTTCCAGCAGTTCATCCTGAATTCGGAGCTGAAGGATTATCAGGGCCAAATCGCGCCGAAGAACATTGCCAAGACCCCGCGGGTGCACAAGCTGGACCTCGCGTTCCGGCAGGAAGTGCCCTTCGTGTTCGGTGGCAAGATCGAACTTTCGGCCGAAATGGAAAACGTCCTGAACTTCATCGACAAGGACTGGGGCACGATCCGTCAGGTCGGTTTCCCCTACAACGCAGCGGTCGTGAACGTGGCGTGCCTTACTTCCGCTCAGGGCACCACCGGCTCGGCGGTCGCCACGGTCAGCCAGCCCTGCGCTCAGTACCAGTACTCGAACCGCAGCGGGACGACCTTCCGTGCGCCGGTCGAAGCGACCAACATCAACGGTTCGCTGTGGGGCGTGCGCTTCGGGGTTCGCGTCAAGTTCTGATCGCAGTACCAAGCTGAATACACGAAAGGGCGGCCCGGCAACGGGTCGCCCTTTTGCGTTGGGGCTTGCATTCGGGACCCGCTGACGGGCCAGTATCCGGCGTGACCGCGGCCTTCGCCCTCAGCCGAGCGCGCGGCCTTCGTCTTGCGGCGCGGCGGGTGCGATGGCCAAGGTGAGCAGTGCCTCGGCGAGCGCCGTGCTCCCGGCAGACCCGGACACGAGCACCCGCTCGAGCGCGCCTGCCGCCTCGCCCAACTCCGGTTCGTCAAACAGCGCCGCCGTGCCCGCAAGCTTGTGGAGCAACCGCGCGAGGACCGTGCGCCGCTCGGCATATGTTGCCTCAGCGTTGTCCACCCAGCCCTCTGCCAGCGCCTTGCGCACTGCGGCAAGCGTCTCGCTGCGCCGGGCATTCCAGCGCGCCACCAGCTGCGGCGAGCGGGCCAGCTGCGAAGCGCGGGCCCCGGGCTCGTCGACATGTGTCTCGTCCTCGACGATGCGGGTCGGCAACCAGCGTTGTAAGGTGCGCGCGAGCTTGGCGAAGACGACCGGCTTGGCGAGATGCCCCTGCATCCCCGCCTCACGCGCGGCCGTGACGTCCTCGGCAAAGGCGTTGGCCGTGAGGGCGATGATCGGCAGCAAGTCCTGCCCGATCCCCTCGTCCCGGATCGCACGGGTCGCCGCGAGACCGTCGCAGCCGGGCATCTGCACATCCATCAGCACCAGATCATAGGGTCGCCCGCGCATGATCGAATCGATCACCATCGCGATCCCCTCGTTCCCGTCATGCGCCACGACCACCTCCTGCCCGCAACGTTCGAGCATCTCGGTGACGAGGATACGGTTGATGTCGTGATCCTCCACCAGCAGGATGCGCGAGGTGCCGAGCAGGTCGGGGACGAGCGCGGCCGCGAAGGTCTGCTCGCCGGCCAACGGGTCGGACGCCTCGTCCGGCATCGGCGGGGCGAGGGTCGCCGGCAGCACCACAGTGAACTGCGACCCTTCTCCGGGCGTGCTCTCGACCTCGATCCGCCCGCCAAGCAGGCCTGCGAGCTGGCGGCTGATCGAGAGACCCAAGCCAGTGCCCCCGAACCGGCGCGCTGTGTCGGTCTCGCCCTGGGTGAAGGGGTTGAAGATCGCCTCTAGCTGGAGCGGGCTGATCCCGATCCCGCTATCGGCGACCGTTACCCGCATTTCATGGTGGCTGACGCGGTAGCCGATGCGGATGTGGCCCTGTTCGGTGAATTTCACCGCATTGCCGATCAGGTTGAGCAGGATCTGCCGCAGCCGCAGCCCATCGGTCAGCACCCAGGGATCGCGCATCGCGCCGAGCGAGCCTTCCGCGCCCTCGCTGCCGTCCCATGCGACCTTGAGCGTCAGCCCCTTGCGTGTTGCCGCCAGCTGGTGGAGCGCCGCGCATTCGCCGAGGCAAGCCGCCAGATCGACCGGCGCGCGGTCGATCGCGAACTGCCCGCTCTCGATCTTGCTCAGGTCGAGCACGTCGTTGAGCAGCATCATCATGGAGCGGCCCGACTGGACGATCAGCTCGGCGAAGCGGCGCTGATCGTCGGCCAGCTCGCCCTGCAACATCAGCTCTGCAAAGCCCAGCACCCCGTTCATGGGCGTGCGGATCTCATGGCTCATGTTGGCGAGGAATTCGGACTTGGCGCGCGCGGCGTTCTCGGCATGGCGGCGGGCGCGGGTGAGCAGCAGCTCCAGCTCGACCCGCTCGGTCACGTCGCGCACGGCGACCACCACGCCTTCAGCCTCGCCGGTTTCGGGGTGGCGCGCCAGCGCGCAATCGGCCTCAAGAAACACCGGGGTTCCATTGGCGTCATCGGTGAAGCGGCGGTAAGTCACGCGCTCATGCTCGCTCGGGCCGTCGAACAGGCGGGCAAGCGCCTCCGTGGTGCGGTCCCGCGTATCGGGATGCAGCCGCGCACCGACGTGGCGGCCGACCAGAACTTCTGGCTGCACCGCGATCACGTCGCGCACCGAGGGCGACGCATAGGTGCATACCCCGCCCAGATCATAGCGCAGGATTGCATCGCTGATGTTCTGCGCGAGAAGATCGATTTCGTGCTTGCTCATTGCGAGCTGCGCCAGCGTCCGGTTGTGCCCGGCGAGAATCGCGGCAACAGGGAGCCCGGTCAGGAAATTGACTGCGATGAAGGCCTGGAGCAGGTGCAATTGTGCGATCCCACCCTCCGTCGCCGCGGCAATTGGGCCGTGGCCCGCAAAGGTCATCACGCCTGCGATCACCGCCACTGCGCAGATTTGCAACGCGCTCCCTAGGCTGCCGACGCGGAAGGCGTGAAGCAGGATGAACGGCGGGATCAGGAACATCAGCGAATAGTGGTACTGGTCGAACACGAGGTAGGTGCACGCCGTGCCGCCGACGAGCACGGAAATGCGCTCTGCCGGGAGGCTGGGGAGGGCAGTCCGCTTTGTGCGCAGCCGATCAAACAGCAACAGCGCGGTCGGCACGATCAGCACCATTGCCGAGCTGTTACTCAGGAACCATGCAACGGCGCCGGCGCGCACCTGCTCGAAATTGGCGCCCATCACCGGCGCGGTCAGGATCGCGGAAACCAACGGGCCGACAAGCCCACCGGCCCAGACGAAGCGGGCGAGATCGGACAGATGGTCCATCTCCGCGTCGACGCGAGTGGCCGTCCGGGTCAGGGCCAGCACGATGACGATCTCGGCCACGTTGGCGACCGAGAACAGCAGCGCGATCTGGTCCGGCAGATGCAGCACCCCAGTGGCGGCAAGGCTCGCAGTGAAGCAGGCGAGGAGGAGAGGCAGCTCGTTGCTCAGCCGCGTCCGCAGTAGCAGCGCGACGGCAAAGGCATTGGGTAGCCACACCGGGGTAACATGGCCGCCCGCGTGGGCGAGCCAAAGGCTGAAGCAGGCGAGCGCAAAATAGCCCGTTCCGCCGACCACCGCGGCAATGAGGCTCGCGCGGTCGGCCGGCCCGGTCGCGATCTTCGTCATCGAGAGCAGGCGCTGGAGCAGGGGAGGCGTGTTTCTGACCTCACCAGTGGGAGAGGGTGGCTCGCCCGATCCCTCGCGCTCATCTACATGGGCCTGCGCCGCGTACAGCTCTCCCGCGACTTCATCCCCTAGGGAGAAGTCCGGTTCGGCACCGGCGGAATGTTCCACGCCGTGCCTGTCAAGATCCAGTGTGCGCTCTATTGACGCGCTCCATCGCAATCCCCGCCCCGCTACTATAGAGCCGCGGGACGGATTGCGGGAACAAGCGCATCCGGATCGGAGCGAATGGCAAGGCGGGCTGTGGCAATGGCGGAAAACGGGCGGTTCGAGACGCGTCGGCGGCGGCTTAGCTGGCCGCTGATCGCGGCCATCATCCTGTTGCACCTCGCCGCGCTCTACGGCCTCGCCCGCGCGTTTGCGCCGCAGATCACCGCCTCGGTCGAAAGCCAGGTGATCTCGGCCTTCAGCATCACCGCGCCCCCCGATCCGCCTCCGCCGCCGGATGCTTCCGAGCCCGATCAGGGCGCGCAAGGTGATCCCGCGCGCGAGGCGGTGGCGCAGCCGGTCACAAGCCCGCCGCCCCGAAAACCCCTGAAGCAAACCAAGCCGCTCCCGCGTGCCGCCTCGACCGGCAGCGCAAGCCAGTCCGGCGCAGCGGCGGCAGGGGACGGCACCGGGGCAGCGGGAAGCGGGCTCGGCACCGGCAGCGGCAATGGCGGCAACGGGCGCGGCGGCGGGGCAGCGACCAAGCCGGTGCATATCTCGGGCAGCATCGACAATGCCCGCGACTTTCCCGTGCCGGCCGGCGGCCGCGAGGCGCGGCGCGGGACGCAGGTGATCGTGCGCGTGATCGTCGGCACGGACGGCCGCGCGCGCGACTGCACCATCGCTCGCGCCAGCCCCGATCCCGAGGCAGACCGCCTGACCTGCCGCCTCGTCGAGAGCCGCCTCGGCTTCCGCCCGGCGATGGACGCCAGCGGCAATCCGGTCGCTGCAGCCTTCTATTGGCGCCAGAAATGGTTCTGAACCGCGCCGGCATGGGCCGGTGATGCGGGAGGGGCTGCGCAAGTTCGATATGGTATCGCCGTCTCCCCCTGATATAGCCCGGCAAAGCGAGGACGGGGACAACTTGGCGTGACGGCGATCTATCCGGTCATATTGTGCGGCGGCAGCGGCACCCGGCTGTGGCCGATGAGCCGCCAGGCTCTGCCCAAGCCGTTCCTGCCGCTGGTCAGCGAGGAAACGCTGTTCGAGCAGGCGCTGGCGCGCGTTGCGGGTGATGCGCGCTTTGCCCCGCCGATCGTCGTCGCGGGCGCGGCCCATGCCGATCTGGTCACGGCGCAGCTCGGCGATGCGCCCGGCCATAAGCTCGGGGCGCGGCTGGTGATCGAACCGGCGGCGAAGAACACGGCGCCCGCGATCGCGCTCGCCGCTGCGCTGCTCCCTGCCGAGGCAGTGATGCTGGTCTGCCCGAGCGACCACCACGTCGCCGACCGCGATGCCTTCCGCGCCGCCGCATTCGCCGCTGCCGCACTGGCGCGCGAGGACTACCTCGTCTCCTTCGGCATTGCCCCTGATCGGCCCGAGACCGGTTACGGCTATCTCCAGCGCGGCGCGCCGCTCGCGGGCGGCTTCGCGATCCGGCGCTTTGTCGAGAAGCCCGACCGCGCCACCGCCGAGGCCTATCTGGCGAGCGGCGAGTACAGCTGGAACGGCGGGATTTTCGCGTTCCGCGCCGGGCACCTTCTGGCCGAGCTCGCCGTGCACCGCCCCGACATGGCGCGGCTGGTCGCCGAGGCGGTCGCTGGTGGGCGCAGCGAAGGCGCGCGCTTCCATCCGGCCGCCGCGCCTTTCGCCGCCATCGTCGGCGAATCGATCGACTATGCCGTGATGGAAAACACCGTCCGTGCAGCGATGGTCCCGGCGGACATGGGCTGGTCGGACATCGGCAATTGGGCGGCGCTCGCCGAGGCGCTGGCAGGCGAGGCGGATGCGGGCGGCAATGTCGCGCGCGGCGCTGTCGACCTCGCCGGATGCCGCGATGTCCTCGCCATTACCGACGGCCCGCGGGTGTCGGTGGTCGGCGCCGAGGGCCTGTGCATCATCGTCTCCGGCGGAGAGGTGCTGGTCACCACGCGCGGCGGCGCGCAGGCGGTCGGCAAGCTGCCGGGAGCGACGGGCCAGTGACAGCCCCGCCTTCACAGGCACGCCGGCTCGCCACGCGGATGGTCGAGAAGGTCTGGGGCCGCGATACGCTGCCCGCGCCTTTCGCCGCGCCGCCGGGCGCGCGGATCGGCGAGATCTGGTTCGAGCCTCCGCCCGAGGTGCCGCAGGTGCTGGTGAAGTACTTGTTTACGAGCGAGAAACTCTCGGTGCAGGTGCATCCTTCCGTTGCAAGCGCGCTTCCCGGCGAGGCGGGCAAGGAGGAGTGCTGGCTGGTGCTCGATGCCGAGCCTGATGCGCAGCTTGCCATCGGTTTTGCGCGCGAGGTGAGCCGGGCAGAGATCGCAGCGGCGGCGAAGGATGGAACGATCGAGGGCCTGCTCCACTGGCACCATGCGCGGCCCGGCGACCTGTTCTACCTCCCCGCCGGCACGGTCCACGCGATCGGGCCGGGGTTGGCGCTGGTCGAGGTGCAGCAGACCAGCGACACCACCTTCCGCCTCTACGACTATGGCCGCCCGCGCGAATTGCATCTGACCCGCGCGTTGGAAGTGGCCGAGGGCATTCCCTACGCCGCACAGCACCGCCGCTCCATCGCCGATGGGCCGGTGCTGGTCGATGGCCCGCACTTCCGGCTCGACCGGATCGCGGGCGAACCCGATGCTACCACCTTCGCGGCCTATCCGGGCGCGCTGCTCGCCCTACCGCTGGTGGGAGAGATCGCCGCAAAGGACGGTTCGGCACGCGCCGGGGCAGGGGAGTGTCTCGTGGCCGACAATCTCGCCAGCCTCGATTTCAGCGGCGCTGGCGTGACCTTGTTGACGCGCTCGGCCTGAAGGTCGCCCCATAGGCAGTGTTTCACGTGAAACACCCCTGCCAAACCGTTTTGGAAGGGGTCTGGAGGGGGTCTAACAGGGGTCTAGAGGGGGTCTAAACCGATCTGGAGGGGGTCTAATCACGCCTGAAAGGCGTCACCTTACAGCCAGCAGCCCTTCGATCCCGGTCATGCCGTAAGGCTTGCGCAGCACCGCTTCGGCGCCGAACCGCTCAAAACTTGCTGCCCCTTCCGTATAGCCCGTCGCCAGCACGAAGCGCACGCCCGTAAGCCGCAAGGCATCGGCAACCCATAGGCGATTCAGGTTCTCCTCGGTGCCGATCGCGATGATGATGCTGTCCTCGACCACCAGCACGCGGCCGGGCTGGAGCGCGGGCAGGCTGCGGGTCTCGGGCACCGGAGCGGGCGGCGGCACGCGGCGCAGCGAGTAGGGCGGCATCTGCCGCACCAGCCGCGCGGCCGCGTCGCACAGCGCCCCGACATTGGCTGAGAGATGCACCGCCCGCTCTTGCGGGTCGGCCACAATCAGCCCGCCGAAGCCCTAGATCGCGGCAATGTGGTGGATCGCCTCGCGGCCGTATTAGGTGAGCGTGTCGCTGCGCTGGTGGAAGTTCATGTCGCCGGACTTTCGTCATCCTTTTCGCACGTTTGCGCATGGTCGGCGACGGCGAGGAAATGCGCGAAGACCGCCTCGGCGGCGCGGGTCGCACCGGCGGCTTCGGCAGGAGCGGCGGGACGCTCGATGCGGGCGCGAAGGCCCTGCCAGAATCCCATCATCGCATCGTCGCCGAGGAAGGCGGTGGGCCATTCCCCGCCTCCGATCCGCGCCACCTGCTTGGCAATCGCCTTGTTGCCGAGCGCCGATCCGGCGAGCACCCA
>JANNWO010000021.1:0-3670 GCA_031408395.1 Sphingomonadales bacterium
CGGCTGCAACACCAGATCAACCGCTTCGCGCGCCGCACGATTGTCGGCGTGGTCACCCGCTATGGCGACCAGATCGTCCGGCTTGTGTCGGAAACGGTCAAGCGCTGGGACGCCCGCACCATCACCGACCGCGTCGAGGGCGCGGTAGGCCGCGACCTCCAGTTCATCCGCATCAACGGCACGCTGGTCGGCGGGCTGGTGGGAATGACGCTGCACGCGCTCAACGGGGTGTTGTGAGGGGGGCTAGTCCTCCAGTTTATAGGTGACCTGCGTGACGAAAAAGGACTTCATCGGCTGGCCCTGAGCGTCGAGGCCGGGAGCCATTTTGGCGATGCTCAAAACCAGGCGGCATTGCGGTTCGAGTTCTGCAACCTTGGTGCTGGCTTCGAAGTGGCAGTCGGAAATCGTCCCATTAGCCTCGACGATCAAACGCAGTGTAAAGATACCGCTCTCGCCCTTTTCCGCAGCATTTTGCGGGTAGTTCCGCTGAACCGACTTTGCGACCTGCAGCGCGTTAAGGAAGCGGGGCGGTTGATACTGGCGGTGCTTTTCTGGATCGAGACCCCATTCGGCCAGCAAGTCGCTCGTGCAGGTATCGAGCGCTGCGATAGCGCCTTTGAGGTTGCCCGTTTCGAAAGAAACTGCGCGATTGCCCTTATCGTCGGCCAGCACGACACGGCTCACCCTTGCCGCTTGTTCCAAATCCACGCCGGCACTGAAAAACTTTAGCCCATCGGTGTCCGTCTTGCCCTTTGCCCGAGCTTTCGATGCTCCGGTCGAAACGGTATCCGGCACCAACTTCAGCCGCGTCGTGAACAAAGCCGGCCCGTATTCTGCGAGGGTCCCGGATATAATGCCCCGCTCCACCTTAAGTGGTTGATCGGCGAGCATCCCCACCGCAACATCACGGACGCCGTTGAGCCGCGCCACAGCCGGGCCAGCAGCGATCAGACCGAACGATGCCCCCGGCACGCTTTGCTCGATCAGCAGGACGTGCCGTTGGCCCTGATAATCAAAGAAGCGCTGAAGCCGACATTTGCTGTCA
Source organism: Sphingomonadales bacterium (assembly GCA_031408395.1). GTDB lineage: Bacteria > Pseudomonadota > Alphaproteobacteria > Sphingomonadales > Sphingomonadaceae > Erythrobacter. The sequence continues at coordinate 1,046 of JANNWO010000021.1, forward strand.
CCGAAATCGATATTCCATGGCGCAGTTGGCGTAAGCCGCGCCGTCTCGGGCTTCGCAGCGATTTCTGCTGGAAGCGCCTCGGAGTGCACGGGTAGCGCGGTGACCGCGAGCGCGAGAGTGGCGAGAAGCTTGGCGGAACGATGAAGCGACGCGACCATAGAAAAACCCCCGGACAAGCGCTCAACTTGCCGGGGGTTCTCCTGAAAATAAAGCCTTTTCACGCGAACCGCTTACAGCGCAGCCGTCAGCTCCGGCACCACCGTAAACAGGTCACCCACCAGACCGATATCGGCGACCTGGAAGATCGGCGCGTCGTCGTCCTTGTTGATGGCGATGATGACCTTGGAGTCTTTCATGCCGGCAAGGTGCTGGATCGCGCCCGAGATACCGATCGCGAAGTACACTTGCGGCGCGACGATCTTCCCCGTCTGGCCGACCTGGTAGTCGTTGGGCACGAAGCCCGCATCAACCGCCGCGCGGCTCGCGCCGATCGCTGCGTGGAGCTTGTCGGCGAGCGGCGTGATCACGGCTTCGAAGGTTTCCGCGTCCTTCAAGGCGCGGCCGCCCGAGACGATGATCTTGGCGCTGGTCAGTTCCGGACGCTCGCTCTTGGCGATTTCCGAGCTGACGAAGCTCGACGTGCCCGCATCGCCTGCGCCGCCGACAGCTTCGATCGTGCCCGAACCGCCCTCGGTCGCGGCCTTCTCGAACGCGGTGCCGCGCACGGTAATGACCAGCTTGGCATCGGTGCTTTCGACAGTGGCGATGGCGTTGCCGGCGTAAATCGGGCGGGTGAAGGTCTTGGGGCCTTCGACCGAGAGGATTTCCGACACCTGCATCACATCGAGATGCGCCGCGACGCGCGGGGCGACGTTCTTGCCCTGCGTGGTGGCAGCGGCGAGGAAGGCGTCATGGTGACCCATCAGCGCAGCAGCCAGCGGCGCGACGTTTTCGGCCAGCCCGTTGGCATAGGCCGCATCATCGGCAACGTGGACCTTGCCCACGCCGGCGATCTTGGCAGCCGCTTCGGCAACCGAACCGCAATTGTGGCCGGCAACCAGCAGGTGCACTTCGCCCAGCTTGCCCGCAGCGGTGACCACCGCGAGCGTCGCATCGTGCAGCTTGGTGTTGTCATGTTCGACGAGAACCAGAGTCTTCATGTCTGTCGTTCCTTATCCTGATGGCGCGGCATGCTTACGCGATGCCGAGCGCCTTGACCTTCTCGACCAGCGCGGCGACGTCGGCGACCTTTTCGCCGGCCTTACGCACCGGCGGCTCGGCGACCTTGAGGGTCTTGAGACGCGGGGTCAGATCGACGCCGTAATCGGCAGCGGTCTTGATCGCCATCGGCTTTTGCTTGGCTTTCATGATGTTCGGCAGCGACGCGTAGCGCGGCTCGTTCAAGCGCAGGTCGGTGGTGACGATCGCGGGCATCGCGAGCTTGACGGTCTGCAGGCCGCCATCGACTTCGCGCTTGACGATGACGTGATCGCCGTCGACCTCGACGGTGTTGGCGCCGGTGCCCTGCGGACGGCCCATCAACGCGGCGAGCATCTGGCCGGTCTGGTTCGAATCGTCCGAGATCGACTGCTTGCCAAGGATGACGAGGCCCGGGGCTTCTTCATCGGCGATGGCCTTCAAAATCTTGGCGACCGCCAGCGGCTCGACGTCTTCATCGGTTTCGATCAGGATCGCACGGTCGGCGCCCATCGCAAGCGCGGTGCGCAGCGTTTCAGCCGCCTTGGCCGGGCCGACGCTGACAGCGACGATCTCGGTGGCCGCGCCCTTTTCCTTGAGGCGGATGGCTTCTTCGATCGCGATCTCGTCGAACGGGTTCATGCTCATTTTAACGTTGGCAAGATCGACGCCGGTACCGTCGGCTTTGACCCGCGGCTTGACGTTGTAATCGATCACCCGCTTGACGGGGACGAGGATCTTCATGGGGCGTTCCTTCCTCTCAAAGAATCATTCAGCCATTGCCCGCCCGCCTAGCTTGCGTTTACGTAAACGTCAAGTGAGGCGGGTGGTTGTTGGACCTGGCAAAGTTGATACGCAGCGAACTGCGCACCGTATGAACTAGGTGAACAAAACCCCCGATCAGGCGGCCTTCTTCACCTCGGCAACGATCTTCTGCGCGGCATCGCCGAGGTTGTCGGCGCTGACGATGGCGAGGCCTGAGTTCTCGAGGATGGCCTTGCCCTCGGCCACGTTGGTGCCTTCGAGACGGACTACGAGCGGAACCTGCAGGTTAACGTCCTTGGCCGCCTGGATGATGCCGTTGGCGATCACGTCGCACTTCATGATCCCGCCGAAGATGTTCACCAGAATGCCCTCGACCGCCGGGTCCTTGAGGATGATCTTGAAGGCCGCAGTGACCTTCTCGGTGGTGGCGCCGCCGCCCACGTCGAGGAAGTTCGCCGGGAAGGCGCCGTTGAGCTTGATGATGTCCATCGTCGCCATGGCAAGGCCCGCGCCGTTGACCATGCAGCCGATGTTGCCGTCGAGCTTGATGTAGGCGAGGTCATATTCCGACGCTTCGATTTCGGACGCGTCTTCTTCCGTCAGGTCGCGTAATGTCGCGAGATCCTTATGGCGGAACATCGCGTTTCCGTCGAAGCTCACCTT
>JANNWO010000022.1:0-2592 GCA_031408395.1 Sphingomonadales bacterium
GCATGCTGTAGAGCGAGGTGTAGATGAGCCGGGCCAGCCGCCCCTCGATCGCCATGCTCCCGCCGATGAGGTTGCCCATCAGGCTCCCCACGGTCGAGAAGCGGCTCAACGACACCAGCGAGCCCTTGTCGCGGTAGACGAAGTGGCTGAGCGGGCGGTTCTTCTGCATCCGGCAGATATTGTCGAACACCGTCGCGGCCATCTGGTGTGCGGCCTGCGCGCGCGGGGGCACGGGGCGGTCCTCTCCGGGCGGGGTGTAGCTCGCGCAGTCGCCGAGCGCGTAGATGCACGGGTCGAGCGTTGTCTGGAGCGTGTCGGTGACGAGCAGCTGGTTGCGCGGATTGGTCTCTAGCCCGAGGGTCGAGAGGAACTCCGCGCCCTTCACGCCCGCGGCCCACACGATTAGATCGGCTTCGATCACCTCGCCGGTCTTGGTGATGAGCTGGCGCGGGCGGGCCTCGACGACCTGTACCGCGGGGCGCACTTGCACGCCGAGCTGGCCTAGCTCATGCGTGGCCGCCTCGGCCAACTTGTCGGGCAGGGCGGGGAGGATGCGCGGTCCCGCTTCGAGCAGGGTCACATGCATCCGGCTCTCGTCGAACACCTCGAGCCCGTAGTGCCTGAGCGCGCCGGCCGCATTGTAGAGCTCGGCGGCGAGTTCCACGCCGGTTGCCCCGCCGCCGACAATGGCGATGCGCACCTGCTCGTTGGCGCCCGGATCGTTCATCATCGCCCGGCTAACGCGCAGGCAGTGGTTGAGCAGGCGCGTGCGGAAGCGGTCGGCCTGTTCGCGCGAATCAAGGTATAGACAGTGCTCCTTCACCCCCGGCACGCCGAAATCGTTGGAGACCGATCCCAGCGCCAGCGCGAGGATGTCATAGCGGATGGTGTGGGCTTCGATGAGATCGCTGCCGTCCTCGTCCTTGACAGGCGAGAGGCTGATGGTCTTGGCTGCGCGGTCGATCCCGTCGAGGCTGCCCTGGAAGAAACGATAGCCCCACCGGTAGCAGTGCCCGCGATAGCCGACTTCGTCGAGATTGGCGTCGAGGGACCCCGCCGCGACCTCGTGCAACAGCGGCTTCCAGATGTGGCTGAGGTTCTTGTCGACGAGGATGATGTCGTGGCGCTCGCGCCCGTATTTGGCGCCGAGCCGCCGCGCCAGTTCGAGCCCGCCCGCGCCTCCGCCGACGACAACGATCTGGGTCTTGCGTGCGCCGCTGCGGCTTTCGTGCCAGCCGCGCACGGCGGGATCGGCCAAGGCAGGCTTGTTGTCGGGGCCGCCGGGGGCATCGAGAGCGACGTGCTTGTTCATGGCTATTTGCTCGGCCTTAGCAGATTTCGTGCCTCAAAGGACGCGTAACTTTGCGGGAATGCGCTATTCTTCGATGTCGAGAGCCCATTCAAGAGGAGCTGGAAGAATCTCCGCGCTGTAGTCGACCTGAAGCACGCGGCGCTGGCCTGAGCTGGTCGACCGACGCGAGGAGTGGAGGATCGGGGTCGCGTAGGCCCACACGTCGCCCGCCTCGGCAAGACAAGCAAACACTTCGCTCTCCGCTATCACCTCAGGAATGCGCTGCTCGGCGATAAAGCCCTTAGCGTGCGAACCGAGCGCGACTTCGAGCGGCGCTTTGTCCAGCGTAACCGGATCAAGGTGGATTCGCAGCGTCAGCATCGCTTCGATCAGAGGGAAGGGGGGGTGAACGTGCAGGCTTCCCTGTTTGACCGTCCACGGGCCGAAACCCTCCAGATCTGCTCGCGCTGCGACGTTGATCGTGCGGTCTTGATGCCAACCTAGCGCCCAGTTGGTCGCCGGGGACTTGTCGAAGGCAATTGCCCGGACAGGTCTCGCGGGCTTGCCGAGTAAGTGTGAGACGAGCGTGGCTAACGGGCCGGGCTCGGCAAGGAAGGCGGCAAGAGGCCCCAGACTCTCGATCCGGCTGCCGGGTTTCGGTGGAGCACTGTCGTACAATGCCGCGATCGCTGGCAGCATGTCGCGGGCGGCTCCCGCAAGCAGCTGCGCGCCATCGGTGGTAAGCCGCAGGTCGCTCAGACCTCGCGCTCTTCCAACCAGTTTTCCAGCCATTTGATCGAGTAGTCGCCGTTCAGCACATCGTCCTGCCGCAGCAGTTCCTGGTGGAGCGGAATGTTGGTCTTCACCCCCTCGACCACCATCTCCTCAAGCGCACGGCGAAGGCGCATGATGCAGCCTTCACGGGTGCGGCCGTAGACGATCAGCTTGGCGATCATGCTGTCATAGTAGGGCGGGATCTTATATCCGGCGTAAAGCCCTGAATCCACACGCACATGCATACCGCCCGCGGCGTGGTAATAGGTCACGAGGCCCGGCGAGGGCGCGAAGGTGAAGGGATCTTCGGCGTTGATCCGGCACTCGATCGCGTGGCCCTTGAACTCGAGCTCTTCCTGCTTGACCGAGAGCGGGCGCCCTTCGGCGATCCGGATCTGCTCGCGCACGAGGTCGACCCCGGTGATCGCTTCGGTCACGGGGTGTTCGACCTGCAGGCGGGTGTTCATCTCGATGAAATAGAACTCGCCGCCTTCCCACAGGAATTCGATCGTACCCGCGCCGCGATA
>JANNWO010000023.1:0-79067 GCA_031408395.1 Sphingomonadales bacterium
ACTCTTGTGCAGTGCACTAGGGTTTCAATCAGCAACCGAATGCCGATCAACGGCATCGATCTCAGACACCCTCTCATCATTCCGGAGTATCCGATCCATGCGTTTCATTCTCCCCCTCATCGCCCTCGTCGCCGTTGCCGCTCCCGCCGTGGCGGCTGAAGAAGTCGTGACCGTCCGCATCGCCTATGGCGACGTCGACGTGACCACCCCGGAAGGCCGCGCCGCGATCGAAGCTCGCATCGATTCCCAGCTTCGCAAGGCCTGCGCGGTCCCGGGCGCAGCTCGCTACAACCAAGGCCGTACCGCGGTGGACAGCAAGTGCGTAATCGAAGCGCGCACCGCAGCACTCGCTGAAGTCGAGCGGGTCGCATCGCTCGAAGCACGCAGCAGCGGCACCGTCGCCGCCAACTGAGCCGACCGCAAGTCATTGAATGCGAACGGCCGTCGGAGTGATCCGGCGGCCGTTTTGCTGATAAGGTCCGTTAAGCCGTTGCAAGAATTGCAATTCACTTTGGTGTTTTCTCATTTGAATTGCAGGCGGCAGATTACCAACTACCCATCGAGTGATGGCAGCCGGGCCCCTCTCTCCATCCCGGCTTTTTCCGCAAGGACCATCGCCGGGTGCGGGCGCCCGAAAACGGCCCCGCAGCCTGCCTGCCGACCCGGCAGGAGCGGCCAGCTCCCCCCCAGCCTGGCCCTTCCGCCCCGTCATTGTCCGGCCAACGGCCGAACACGCAGCGAAAGAGACGCGGCCACCACCCTTCCCCCCTGAAACGGTGGCCGCGTCTCGAGCCGCTCACTGCGCGACCGTGAGCCCCGCGCCCGCGCCCAGTGATTGCTAATTTCGATTGCTGTGATGCGTTCTTTTTAATCTTGAGAGAGATTGAAAATTACGTGGAGCTTTGTATATGATGCTCCTGTCCGGGCGATTCTCTCCCCCCCCCCCTGAATCGCCCGGGCTCCCAACCACAACAAAACAGGGAAACAAAACCATGCTTATGATCAGCGAAAAGGCTTTCGCCCTGCTGCTCGCCGTTGCCCTCAGCGGCACCGCGTTCAACACGTTCATCGCCTGAGGCGTCCGCCTCGGATGACGTGTGATGCTTAGCACATAGCAAAGCCACAGCAGCGGCCCGGTTCTCCAGCAGGAGAGCCGGGCCGAGCCTTTTTGGGCCCCCGCGCTATTCCACCCCGCCGCGCTGCGCGGCTTCGTCCCGCAGATCGCTCTTGAGCAGCTTGCCGATGTGGCTGCGCGGCATCTCGGGAATGGTGTGGAGCGCCGCCAGCCGCTGGGTTTTGCCGAGCCTTGCGTTTACGCTCGATAGGATGGTGTCCGGATCGGCGCCGGCGTCCTTCAGCACCACAAATCCCACCGGGCTCTCACCCCACTTTCGCGACGGCAGGCCGACCACGGCGGCCTCTGCCACGCCGGCCTCCTTCATCAGCTCCGCCTCAAGATCGCTGGGATAGATGTTGAACCCGCCCGAGATGATCATGTCCTTGGCGCGGCCAACCAGTTCGACGAAGCCTTCCGCGTCTACCCGCCCGATATCGCCCATGCGCATCCACGCCTCTCCGGTGGCCGGGTCGGTCCACTGCGCTTCGGCGGTCTTGTCGGGGCGGTTCTTGTAACCGCTCATCATCGTGAGGCTGCGCCCGACCATGTTGCCCGGCGTGCCCGGCGGCACTTCGCGGTCATCGTCGCCCAGCACCTTGAGTTCGCTCCCCGGCGCAGGCCGCCCGACCGTGTGGAGCTTATCTGGGAATTCGTGGCACGTCAGCAGGCACACCACGCCGCCCTCGGTCATCGAGTAGATCTCGATCAGCCCGCCCGGCATCCGCCGCAGCACCTCGCGCTTCAAATCGGCGGAGAAGGGCGCGGAGGTGCAGTATTTCAGCTTGAGGCTGGAGAGGTCGAAGCTGTCAAAATCCGCAAAGTCCATCAGCCGCTGGTACTGCACCGGCACCAGCATGGTGATCGTGGTGCGGTCGCTCTGGGCGTGCTCCAGCCACTTGGCGCAATCGAACTTGCCCATCACCCGCACGCAGCCGCCCGCCAGCAGCACGGGCAGGAAGGCGACCATCGTCGTGTTCGAATAGAGCGGCGTCGAAGCGAGCGAGCGGACGTCCAGCCCCGCGCCAAGATAGCTCAGCGCGGTCGGCGCAAACTGCCGCCAGCGCATCTGGTGCGAGTGGACGATGCCCTTGGGGATGCCGGTCGTGCCGGAGGAGTAGATGATGTTGAACGGATCCTTGGGCTCGGGCACGAAGCTCGGCGCGCGCGATCCCGGAGGTGCCATCCACTGGTCGATGCTCTCCAGCGGGACGCGGATGAGGCTCGCCATGAAATCCTGCCCCAGCTCAGCCGATTTGCCGGCGTCGATGAACAGATGGATTGCGCCCGAATCTGTCGCCATGCCCACAAGCTGCTCGGGTGAAGCGCTGGTGGTGAGGGGTACCGCCACCCCGCCTGCGCGCATCGCGGCGAGGAACACCAACGCATATTCCACGCTCGACGTGCCGAGGATCGCCACCGATTGCCCGCGCTGGAGCCCCGTCTCGACCAACCGCGCCGCCAGCCGCTCGACGAGGCCCACCAGTTCCGCCCAATAGACCTCGCGCTTCTCGTCAACGAGCGCGAGATCGTCGCCCTTGATGCGCGACCATTCCATCAGGATTTCGGGGAAGCTGCCGAAAGGTTCGGCGAGGCGGCTCATCATCATGTCGTGGTTCATGGCCGGCATGCATAATCGGGGCAGCGCGCGGCGCAAAGGATTTGCGGAAAGCCTCGCACAAGTGCCAAGAATGCAGGAGAGGAGAGGGACGGAAATGATCCGCACGACAGGGATGATCACGCTTGCCGCATTGGCGCTGGCTCCGGCTGGCGCGCAGGAACATGCAGAACCGTGGCGGGTGCTGGTGGTGCTCGCCCATCCCGACGACGAACTGTTCATGGCCCCCGCCATCGCGGCACTGGCGCGGGAGGGACAGCGCGTGCGGATCGTCCATGCGACGCCGGGCGATGCCGGGCCGGGCGTCTCGGGCATGGCCAAGGGCGCGGCGCTTGCCGCCGTCCGGCGCGCCGAGGCGCAATGCGCGGGCAAGGCGCTGGGGGTGACCGAGGTGGTCAACCTTGAATTCGGCGACGGGAAGCTCGCCGATCACGTGCGTGACAGTTCACTCGCGAAGGCGCTGTCTGGCCACGTCGCGGCGGCCGACCTGGTGCTGACCTGGGGGCCGGACGGCGGCTATGGCCACGCCGATCACCGGCTGGTGAGCGCCATCGCGACCCAGATCGCGCAAGGGCAGCCCGAACAGGGACGGTCGCGCCTGCTTTATGTCGGCATCCCCGCCGGAACGCTGCCATCCGTCTCCGACATGGCGGATTGGGCCGTTACCGATCCGGCGTTGCTCAAGACGGCCATCGCCTACACCCCCGCCGATCTCGCCGCCGCCACGGCTGCCGCGCTTTGCCACGCCACCCAGTTCCCCGAAGCTTCCCGCGCCGGGATGATGGGGCTGTTCGATGCGACGATGTGGCGCGGCGCAGTGCATTTCCGCCCCGCGTTCTGATCCCTTCGACGAAGCACTGGCTGCACTCGTGGAAAAGCAGGCCCAAGGGGCCTCACGCAGTTGGGTTTCCGATGCGCAGCGCCTATATGATCGGCATGAACGATACCACTTCGCCAGCCTCTGGCCAAACCCCCGAAGGTCTCCCCGAAAAAGTCCGCCAGATGGGCGAGTATAGCGCGGATTCGATCAAGGTTCTCAAAGGCCTCGATGCAGTGCGTAAGCGCCCGGGCATGTATATTGGTGACACCGACGACGGGTCGGGCCTGCATCACATGGTGTTCGAAGTATCGGACAACGCCATCGACGAGGCACTGGCCGGGCATTGCGACCTCGTGCTGATCGAGTTGAACCCTGACGGCAGCGTATCGGTCGAGGATAATGGGCGCGGCATTCCGACCGGCATGCACACCGAAGAGGGGGTATCCGCTGCCGAGGTCATCATGACCCAGCTTCACGCTGGCGGGAAGTTCGAGAACACCAGCGACGACAACGCCTACAAGGTTTCGGGCGGCCTGCACGGCGTCGGCGTGTCCGTGGTGAATGCGCTCTCCGAATGGCTGGAGCTGACCATCTGGCGAGATGGCCAGGAGCATTGGATGCGATTCGAGCACGGCGATGCCGTGAGCCCTCTCAAGCTGGTCAGTGACGCGCCCAAGAGCGACCGTAACGCCGATGACAATGGCTTCAAGAAGGGAACCCGCGTCACTTTCAAGGCCAGCCACAACACTTTCAAGAACGTCACCGATTTCGATTTCGAGAAGCTCGAGCACCGCTACCGCGAGCTGGCCTTCCTCAACTCCGGCGTGCGCATCAAGCTGCGCGACAAGCGCCATGAAGAGCCGCTGGAGCACGATCTCTACTACGAGGGCGGGATCGCGGCGTTCGTGAAGTATCTCGACCGCAACAAGCAGCCGCTGGTCAGCGAGCCGATCGCGGTTTCTGCCGAAAAGGACGGGATCGGCATCGACGTGTCGCTCGAATGGAACGATTCGTATTACGAGAACGTCCTCGCCTTCACCAACAACATCCCGCAACGCGATGGCGGCACGCACCTTGCGGCCTTCCGCGCCGCGCTGACCCGCACGCTCAACAACTATGCAGAGCGCTCGGGGATGCTCAAGAAGGAGAAGATCACGCTCTCGGGCGAGGACATGCGCGAAGGCCTCACCGCGATTGTCTCGGTGAAGCTGCCCGACCCCAAGTTCTCCAGCCAGACCAAGGACAAGCTGGTGTCCTCCGAGGTGCGCTCGCCGCTCGAGGCGCTGATGGGCGAGAAGATGTCGGAATGGCTCGAGGAGAACCCTGGCGACGCCCGCGCAATCATCCAGAAGATCATCGATGCCGCCGCCGCGCGCGAAGCCGCCCGCCGCGCCCGGGAAATGAGCCGCAAGGGCGCGATGAGCGTCGCCTCGCTGCCCGGCAAGCTCGCCGATTGTCAGGAACGCGACCCCGCCAAGTCCGAACTTTTCCTGGTCGAAGGGGACTCCGCAGGCGGTTCCGCCAAGCAGGGGCGTGATCGCAAGACGCAGGCGATTTTGCCGCTCAAGGGCAAGATCCTGAACGTCGAGCGTGCGCGCTTCGACCGGATCATCTCCTCCAAGGAAGTCGGCACGCTGATCCAGGCGATGGGCACCGGCATCCGCGACGAGTTCAACCTCGACAAACTGCGCTACCACAAGATCGTCATCATGACCGACGCCGACGTGGACGGCGCACACATCCGCACGCTGCTGCTCACCTTCTTCCACCGCCAGATGCCTGACATCATCAAGGCCGGGCACCTGTTCATCGCGCAGCCGCCGTTGTTCAAGGTCGCCAAGGGCAGGAGCGAGGTCTACCTCAAGGACCAACCGGCGCTTGATCGCTATCTGGTCGATGCAGGCCTGCACGGCAGAGTGATGGAAACCACCGAAGGCGCGCGCGGCGGCGCCGACCTTCGTGCACTGGTAGACGGGGCCTTGAGGCTCAAGAACCTGCTCGCCTTCGTGCCGCGCCGCTACGACAGCGGGATCGTCGAGCAGATGGCGCTGGTCGGCGCACTCGAGCCTGGGCTGGCGGGCGAGGCGCTCGCCGCCGCGCTGGGCCGCGGGGCCGGACGGCTCGGCGCAGGCGACCGCGAAGCCCGCTGGAGCGCCTATCAACGCGACGACGGCACGGTGGTGTTCGAGCGTATGTGGCGCGGCGTGAAGGACGTGCACGAGATCGAGGCACGCTTCCTCTCCAGCACCGAGGCGCACAAGCTCCACGGCCTCGCCGCCGCGCAGGCCGATGCCTATGCCTCGCCCGTTCGCCTCGTGCGCGCCGGTGACGCTGTCGCCGAAGAGCCCGAGGCCGAAGCGGACGTCGTGAACGGCGATCCCTTCGCCGGAGAGGCCGAGCAGCCCGCCGCCCCGCCGCCGCTGCCGCAGGACGACGGGATCAGCCGCCCCAGCCAGCTGCTCGAGGCGATCTTCGCCGCGGGCCGCAAGGGCCTCTCGATCAGCCGCTACAAGGGTCTGGGCGAGATGAACGCGGACCAGCTGTGGGAAACCACGCTTGATCCCGAAGCGCGTGTGCTGCTGCAAGTGAAGGTCGAGGATGCCGACGTGACCGACGAAATCTTCACCCGCCTGATGGGCGACATCGTCGAACCGCGCCGCGAGTTCATTCAGGATAATGCGCTTAACGTTGCCAACCTCGACGTTTAGGCTCGCAATCATGGCCAGTCCGACCAACCCGACCAACAAAGCCGACGACCTGCAACAGGCGAGCTTCCTGCTCATCCTTGCGGTGGTGAGCCTGCTGATGGCGGTGATCATCTACCCCTTCGCTCAGCCCCTGCTGTGGGCGGCGCTTGCGGCGATCATGTTCCAGCCGGTCTACCGCACCATGCTGCGGCGCGTGCGCGGGCGGCGCAATGCGGCCGCCGGGTTGTCGCTGCTCGTCATCTTCTTCGTGGTGATGGTTCCGGCCGCATGGATCGGGTCACTGGTGGTGGAGCAGGCGCTGGTGCTGGTCGACACGCTGCAAAAGCAGCCGCCCGACCTCGCGGCGCTCTTTGATACGGTCTACACAAGCCTTCCCGAGATAGCGCGCGAAGCGGTGGACCGGAGCGGCTGGGCCGACATCACGATGGTGCAGACCCGCATCCAGAACCTTGTTACCGAGAGCGCCGGGATGATCGCCACCCAGGCGGTCTCGATCGGCAGCGGAGCGCTGAGTTTCTTCCTGTCGTTCAGCGTGGCGCTCTATGTCATGTTCTTCCTGCTGCGCGACGGCGAGCGTATCGGGCGCACCGTGCTGTGCGCCGTGCCGATCCAGCGGAGCATTGCCGACCGTCTCGCCGAACGCTTCCTCGGCATCGTGCGCGCGACCATCAAGGGCACCGGCATTGTCGCACTGGTGCAGGGCGGGCTCGGCTGGATCGCGCTGATGATCGCGGGCGTGCCTTCGTCGCTCTTGTTCGGCGTGCTGATGACAATCTTCGCGCTCGTGCCGGTGATCGGTGCGGGCGCGGTGTGGCTGCCCGCAGGCCTGTGGCTGCTGCTCACTGGCGCAACCTGGCAGGGCATCTTCGTCTTGCTGACCGGGTTCTTCATCATCTCGTCTGCCGATAACGTGCTGCGTCCCATTCTGGTCGGGCGCGACACCGGCATTCCCGACTGGATCATTCTCATCACCACGCTGGGCGGGATCAGCCTCGTCGGCTTCTCGGGGATCGTGCTCGGGCCGCTTGTGGCTGGGCTGTTCCTCGCCAGCTGGTCCATCCTGCGCGAACAGCGACAGGATGCGGAAGAAGCGCAGCGGCAGGACGATGCGATCCATGTCGATGCATCGGGCCGCGCCCCCGACCTACCCGACGCAAGCTGAGGCAGTGGAGCCGCTCGTCACCCCAGGCTCGCAGGGCGAGGCGATCGGCCGGTTGGTGGTCGCAGGCCTGGTGGTGACGATGCTGCCCGCGTTGCCCTTCGGCGCCTACCTCATCTACCCATTCGCAATCCTGACGACGTGGTTCCACGAGATGGGCCACGGCCTCACCGCCCTGTTGCTGGGCCAGAGTTTCGAGCAGCTGCTGATCTTCGCCAACGGGTCCGGCGTCGCCGAAAGCCAGATCGACGGCAATACCTCGCGCTTCGTTCCTGCAGCGATCGCGGCGGGGGGCCCGCTCGCCCCGAGCGCGGTCGGCGCGCTGTTGATCGTCGCCAGCGCCCATCCCAAGGCTTGGCGCCCGGTGCTGTGGCTAGCGGCCGCAGCGATCCTCGTGAGCGTCGGCATCTGGGTGCGCTCGGCGACCGGTTGGTGGGCGCTGCCGCTGGTCGCGGCGCTCCTCGGGCTGGTGGCGTGGCGCGGCTCGCCCGCCTGGGCGCGCTTCACGCTCCAGTTCCTCGGGATGCTGGGCGCGCTGAGCATGCTGCGGGATTTCGACTACCTGTTCAGCGAGCAGGCGGTGATCGGCGGGCAGACGATGCTCTCGGACACCGGGGCAATCGAGGCCGCGCTGGCCCTGCCGCACTGGCTGTGGGCGGGGCTCATCCTACTGATCTCGGGCACGATGGTCGGCGCGGCGCTCAAATATGCGCTGGCAGAAAAGCGCCTACGCCTGCCGCCGCGCAAGCTCCCCGCCAACGTGCTCCAGTTTCGCCGGGAGCCGCCCAAAAAGCGCTGACGCTTCTGGCAGTCCAAACGGCGGCGCTCTCGCGCTAGCTTGGCTTGCATGGAAACGACCGAACTCGCCGCCCGCCTCGCCATTGCCGAGACGCTCGCGCTCTATTGCCGCGGGATCGACCGCTGCGATCCCGGGCAACTCGCCGCCGCCTTCACGCCTGACGCGATGATCGACTACGGGGACGGCGCAAAGCCGATCGCCGAGACGATCCCCGGCCTGATGTCCGGCCTCGGGTCGATGCGGCTGACCCAGCACAACATTTCGAACACCGTGATGCGAATCGACGGCGAGACCGCCAAGGCGGAGACGAACTGCGTCGCGCTGCACCTGATCCCCACGCCCGAGGGAGAGATCGAGCTCGTGATAGGCGGGCGCTATCTTGATCGGCTGGTCAATCAAAACGGACGTTGGCTGATCGCCGAGCGGCTCTACGTGATGGACTGGAACCGCACAGCGCCCTCGACGATGGCGCTGGAAGGCGGACTGTTCGATTGGTTGCAACGGCGAGGCGCACGAGGCGCGGACGATCTTTCCACCGCTTGGTGGAAAGCGGACTAGTCCCTCAGAATGCGACCTTGAGCGTGTTCAGCCCCGAGGCATCCGCCCCGGCTTCGCCCGACAGCCCAATGAACATCGTGTCGACGATCCGCGCCAGCTTCTGCTCCGACAGCTTCTCGCCGAGATAGATCAGCGCGTCGGGCAGGGTGTAATTCGAGATCATCTGGTTGATCAGCGACAGCGCCTCGTCAATCTCGAGCCCGGCGAAGAAGCCCTCAGCCTGCGCCTCGGCGATCAGCTCGCACAGGTAGTGGTCGGCGAGATCGACATAGCTTCGCACCCGCTCAAAATTGGCAGCGCCCATCTCGCACAGGATGGTGAAGTGTTCAGGATCGGCGCGGAACCGCTCCTGCGAGATCACGAAGCGGCGGCGGAAGAATTCGTACATCTTGCGCTGCGGCGGCAGGTTACCGGCGAGGACCTCCTCCATGACCGCCATGTGCGGGGCGAGCCATGACTGCGCGACGGCATCAAACAGGTCATCGTAGTCGGCAAACAGCGCCTCGAAGCGCGCGCGGCTCAGGCCGCTTTCGGCCATCGCCGCGGTCCATGCGATCTCCGAGCCACGCTCCTTCACCAGGTCGAGCACATGGCGCGCGATCCGCTCACGCTCGGCTTCCCGGGCCGTCTGGGTCAGTGCCATGTCGCTCGCGCCTCCTCGTGCGGAATGCAACATAGGCGAATGCGGGCCGAGCTTAAAGGGCCGCTCGTCGATTTTTGTGCGACGCAGCAAGGGGAAGGGCAAAGTACCGCAGCGGTCAGTATTGCGGCGGCATCGGGAAGAAGGCCGAGGTACGGCGCTCGTAGATCGCGTATTTGTTGCCCTTGGTCTTGTTCAGGCCCTTCTCGAGCAACGGCACGCCCGACCATTTTGTCAGCGTGAAGCTGAGGAAAATCGGGCCTATCACGGTAGCGGCGGCATACTCCCAGCCGGCGGCGGCGCAGGTCAGCCAGATGCCCCACCACGCGCAGAAATCGCCGAAATAGTTGGGGTGGCGGGTATAGCGCCACAGCCCGGTGTCGAGCACTTGGCCCTTGTTGGCGGGATCGGCCTTGAAGCGCGAAAGCTGCCAGTCGCCGACCCATTCGAAGAACACGCCGACGCTCCACAGGGCAAAGCCGCCCCACGCGAGCGGGGTGATCGGCGCGGGCTCACCGCTGGCGAGGATGCCGACCTGCGCCGGGCTTGACACCATGAATAGCAGCACCGCCTGCATCAGCCACACGCGGGTAAGCGCCGCCTTGGCAAACTGCCCCTTCTCGCGCGCATCGGCGAGGATCCGCTTGTAGCGCCGGTCCTCGCCCTCGCGCCGCCAGCGCAGGAACAGGTAGATGCCCAGCCGGAAACCCCACGCAGCGGTCATCCCCATGATCAGCGTGGCGAGCGCGCCGTGGCCGCCCGGCACGTGCAGCCAGCTCGCCACCGCCAGAATGCCCATGCCTGCGCCCCAGAACGCATCGATGAAGCTGACATCGTCAATTTTCACGCTGATCGCCCACTGGATCAGCACCAGTGCCAGCAGGATCGCAGCGTTCACCGCCAGTAATTCAAACATCATTCTTCCCTGAAATGATATCGCGCGCCTGCTGTTCGAGCACTTTGAACCGCTCGTAATCGGGCAGTTTGGAACGGAACCACTCGGCGATTTTCAGCAAATCCTCGCCGTAATTGCCGGTCGGCATCATTGGCGGGCCAAAGCTGACGATCTTGCTGTTGTTATCGGCAAAGGCAGGGACGATCGGCACGTTCACGGCGCGCGCGATGTGGTAGAAGCCCGATTTCCACTTGCCATCGCTCTTGCGCGTTCCCTCGCAGGCGATCACCAGCGCAAGCTCATCACGGGCGGCGAATTCGGCGGCGACCTGTTCCGTGGCGTTGGCTTTCGCGGTGCGATCAACCGGGATGCCGCCCATATCGAGCATGAAGTTGCGCATCATGCCGGTGAACAGCGTGTGCTTACCCATAAAATTGGGCTTCACGCCCTCCTCATGCGTGGCGCCGGTGAAGAACACGAAATCCCAGTTGGTGGTATGCGGCGCGCCTGCCAGCACGTATTTTTTCAGGTGGCGCGGCAGCGGATCGGTCACCTTCCAGCCCTGCGCGTACCAGACGGCAAGGATGATCCGGCGCACGATGCGTGACAGTAGCGTTGGTGTTCTCGCCTTTTGGCGATGATGTTCTTGCGACAATGGTAGACCCCTCTCCGCTGCGTTTGTGCCCGCAATCGGGGGAGTTACGCAAGGGGGGGCGTGGGGGTTTCAGACCTTACGCGCGCGGCGGATCATCCAGCCCAGTCTTGCGAGTTCGAAATCGCCTTGCATGAACTCATGCACGATCGAGACCGTCTCGGCAGCGCTGAATACGTGAACATTCCGATCGGAGAACAGGCTTCTCCAGAGTGGAAATGGATATTCCTTCCCCGAACGAGGGTCTCCCTTCGGAACTGCGCGAAACTCGCTTTCTCCAGAGCGAATCTTGCCACGGGTGATGAACCATCCCTTGTTGATCCTTGCGCCCCGTATTTCCCAACCGTCAGGACGTGTCACACGGAAGGAAAAATCTTCGGCCGCTTCTCCAGTGTAGATCGTTGCTCGCACAACCTCGGGTGTCGCCTGCATGGGTTCGGGCCAAAAAGCGCCATCGATCTCGGTGCGGTCGGGTATCGGATACGAGGCCATACCGTTCACATCCGGAACACTCCAAACGCGGGCCGCTCGGCAATCGGCGCTTCCAGACACGCCGCCAGCGCCAGCCCCAGCACATGGCGGGTCTGCACCGGGTCGATCACCCCGTCGTCCCACAGGCGGGCGGTGGCGTAATAGGGGTTGCCTTCGTCTTCGTATTTCTGGCGGATCGGAGCCTTGAATGCCTCGGCTTCGGCGGGCGTCCAGCTTTCGGCGTCGCGGTGGACGGTGGCGAGCACGGATGCCGCCTGTTCCCCGCCCATCACCGAGATGCGCGCGTTGGGCCAGCTAAACATGAACCGCGGTGAGTACGCCCGCCCGCACATTCCGTAATTGCCTGCGCCGAAACTGCCGCCGATCACCACGGTGACTTTCGGCACGGTAGCGGTGGCGACGGCGGTGACAAGCTTTGCGCCATGCTTGGCGATGCCTTCCGCCTCATATTTCCCGCCGACCATGAAGCCGCTGATATTCTGCAGGAAAAGCAGCGGAATGCGGCGCTGGCAGGCGAGTTCAATGAAATGCGCGCCTTTCTGCGCGCTTTCGGAGAACAGCACGCCGTTATTAGCAAGGATCGCGACCGGCATCCCCCAGATATGCGCGAAACCGCACACCAGCGTAGAGCCGTAGAGCGCCTTGAATTCGTGGAACTCGCTGCCGTCGACCAACCGCGCGATCACTTCCTTGACGTCGTAGGGTGCGCGGACATCATCGGGAATGATGGCGTAAAGGTCGTCCGAGTCGAACTTGGGCGGGCGGGGGTCTTTCAGCGCCACGTTCGCCGCCGCGCCGGTATTCGCGCCCAAGTGGCTGACGATATCGCGCACGATGGTGAGCGCGTGCTCGTCATTCTCGGCCAAGTGATCGACCACGCCCGATTTCTTGGCGTGCAAATCGCCGCCGCCCAAGTCCTCGGCGGTGATTTCCTCGCCGGTCGCGGCTTTCACCAGCGGCGGGCCGGCGAGGAAGATCGTGCCTTGGCCGCGCACGATCACGCTCTCGTCCGACATCGCGGGCACATAAGCGCCGCCCGCGGTGCAGCTTCCCATCACGCAGGCGATCTGCGGAATCCCGAGCGCGGACATATTGGCCTGATTGAAGAAAATCCGCCCGAAGTGGTCGCGGTCAGGGAAGACCTCCGCCTGATGCGGCAGGTTCGCGCCGCCGCTGTCGACAAGGTAGATGCACGGCAGGCGGTTCTCCTGCGCTATCTCCTGCGCACGCAGATGCTTCTTGACCGTCATCGGATAGTAAGTGCCGCCCTTCACGGTCGCATCATTGCACACGATCATGCACTGGCGGCCCGATACGCGGCCCACCCCGCAGATCAGCGATGCGCCGTTGACGTCACCTTCGTACATGCCGTTCGCCGCAAGTTGCCCGACTTCAAGGAAGGGCGAACCCGGATCGAGCAGCCGCTCGACGCGCTCACGGGGGAGCAGCTTGCCTCGGCTGACATGCCGCTCGCGATGCTTCTCCGGCCCGCCCAGCGCGGCCTCGGCCACGGTAGCGCGCAGCTGCTGCGCCAGCGCATGATTATGCGTGAAGCGGGCCTTGGCCTCGGGGCTCTCGCGGTCGAGTTTCGTGGTGAGTGTGGGGGCGGTCATGCTGTCCTGTCTTCGGGCCTGTCTTCGGATTCTTGGTCTTTGCCGCCGCTGGCAAAAAGATAGCGATACACGCCGACAATGTTGATCGCCAAGAGACCGATATTCTGCCAGCCGATCCCTGCGGTGTTGTCCTGCAGGAAACCCCAGCCGATCAATGCGGCCGACGACGTGACGAAAATCACGAACCCCCATCCGGTCGGCCGCGCACCCAGATTGAGCGAGACGATCAGCGCTGCCACCAGCCCCGCCCCCGCGCCGTAATACTGGAGGGCGTTGAGGAGGGTTTCGTTCACGCGCTCATTCTCACCGTTTCCGCACAAACTCAGCGCGCAGCACCAAGCCCTTGATGCCGGGATATTTGCAGTCGATTTCCTGCGCGTCGCCGGTCAGGCGGATCGATTTGATCAGCGTGCCTTGCTTTAATGTCTGGCCCGCGCCCTTGACCTCAAGATCCTTGATGAGCGTCACCTGATCGCCATCCGCCAGCAGATTGCCGACCGCATCGCGCACTTCAACCCGGTCGGCGTCGGCCTGCTGGGCAGCGAGCTGCGACGCCAACAGCCACTCGCCGCTGGCCTCGTCGTAGACGTAGTCTTCGTCGGTTGTCATTGTGCGCTCCTGCGGTGCCGCGGGGTGAGGGTGGGGGCAGTCATGCCAGAGGATTCTCCGTGCCGGGCAACCAGCGATCGCGCATCCACGCCTTCGCTGCGGCCCTTGTCGTTTCCGCATAGTTCGGCGTTGCAGGACCGACAAGCGGCAGGCCCCAGCCGGCCACGACTTCGGCAATTCCACTATCGTCGATTGCCAAGCCCCGCGCCGCGGCCTGCCGGGCGATCTCCATTTCCTGGCCCCAGAAGTAGATCACCGCCGCATCGACGTTTGCCTGCATTCGGGCGACTTCGGCTGCGCGATCATCGGGCGAGACCAGAGGCAGCCAGATGTCCGGCATCAGCAGGTCGACCGGCTCATCCGGGCGCCACTCGAGCGCGTCACCCGCCACGATCCGGACCTTCTTGCCGCAACCGCCGGGCAGCCGATCAAACAGCGCGAGTTTGTGGTGGAGCGCGATCACGTCCAGATCGCGCTCGATCACAGTAATCCGGTCGACGTCCGGGTCCAACGCGCATTCCGCCGCGGCCCAACCCATTCCGAGCCCCATGATCGCCACGTGCCCGCGCGCCGCGGCCACCCCGATCGCCTGACTCTCCATTTCCATTGGCGAGAGCGACATCCAGACATCGCCATTGCGGTGCAAGGCCGCCATGTTCTCGATTGGGCGCGCAGGACCCCAATAGCTCGGGCAAAACACGAGCGGGGTCACGGTCAGTTCCCACGACCCGCTGCGCTGCGGACTATAAAGCGCCGCGACTTCGGGCCGCGGCAGGCTGTCCATCGGATCGCCGGAGATCATTCCCTCACCCCGCCGCCCCGATCAATTCACGCCCGATCAGCATTCGGCGGATCTCGTTCGTCCCCGCGCCGATGTCGAGCAGCTTGGCGTCGCGCATGTAACGCTCCACCGGCCAGTCGGTGGTGTAGCCCGCGCCGCCCAGCGCCTGCACGCTCTCGGCGGCGACCTTGAAGGCGTTCTCGGACGCCAGCAAAATCACGCCCGCCGCATCGAACCGCGTCGTCTGCCCGGCATCACACGCCTTGGCCACCGCATAGGTGTAAGCGCGGGCCGATTGCAGCGCGACATACATGTCGGCGACCTTGGCCTGCATCAGCTGGAAGCTGCCGATGGGCTTTCCGAACTGCTTACGCTCGCGCAGATACGGGATGACCGTGTCGAGACACGCCTGCATGATCCCGAGCTGCAATCCGGCGAGCACCACGCGCTCGTAATCGAGCCCGCTCATCAGCACGCCGACGCCGCCGTTGAGCGGTCCCATGATGCGGTCTTCGGGGATGAGGCAGTCGGTGAACACCAGCTCGGCGGTGGGCGAGCCTTTCATGCCGACCTTCGAAATCTTCTGGCCGATGGCGAAGCCCTCGTCGCCCTTCTCGATCAGGAAGGCGGTGATCCCGCGCGATCCGGCGTGGCCATCGGTCTTGGCATAGACCACCAGCGTATCGGCTTCGGGCGCGTTTGTGATCCAGTACTTTGTCCCGTTGAGGACGTATCCGCCCTGCACCGCATCGGCCTTCAGCTTCATCGAGACTACGTCGCTGCCAGCGCCCACTTCAGACATGGCCAGCGACCCGACATGCTTGCCCGAAATCAGCCCCGGCAGATATTTCGCCTTCTGTTCGTCATTCCCCCAGCGGCGGATCTGGTTAAGGCAGAGGTTGGAGTGCGCCCCGTAGGACAGGCCCACGCTAGCGCTTGCCCGCGAGACTTCCTCGACCGCGATCACGTGTTCGAGATAGCCGAGCCCGAGCCCGCCCCATTCCTCTTCCACAGTGATGCCGTGCAGGCCCAGCGCGCCCATCGGCTCCCACAACTCACGCGGGAAACGGTCCTCGCGGTCGGTGCGCTCGGCGAGCGGGGCGATCTGCTCGTCGGCGAAGCGCGCGGTGGTATCGCGGATCATCTCGGCCGTTTCGCCGAGGTGGAAGTCGAATTCGGGGGTCGCGCGCATTTTATGTCCTGCGGTTGTAATGATCGTTCAGGCTCCCCGCATAGCAAGTGCCTGCGCAAAGGCCAATCGGGGACGCTGGCGTGCAGGCCACAACATCGCTAACCCTTGCCCGGAATGGAAACGCCTGCACCCCTGCTCCGCTTCGACGGGGTGATTTGCCGCTTCGGCGAGGTCACGGCGGTTGGCGCATTGGGGGCCGGCGTGTCATGCGACATCGCAGCCGGCAGCTTCGTCGCTCTCGTCGGCGCTTCGGGATCGGGCAAGTCGACCCTGCTCAAGACCGTCAACACGCTCGTGCACCCAAGCGAAGGCCGCGTGTTGTTCGGCTGCGAGGATGTGAGCACGCTCAAGCCCGCCCGCCTGCGCCGCCGTGTGGGCTATGTCTTTCAGGGCATCGGCCTGTTTCCGCATTTCTCGGTCGCCGAGAACATCGGCGTCGGGCCGCGCCTCGCCGGCGAGAAGCTGGCGCCAGAGCGCATCGCAGAGCTGCTGGCGCTGGTCGAGCTCGACCCCGCCTTCGCGACGCGTATGCCCGACGCGCTCTCTGGCGGTCAGCGCCAGCGGGTCGGCGTCGCTCGGGCACTGGCAGGCGGGCCCGAACTCCTCATCATGGACGAACCCTTCGGAGCGCTCGATCCTGTCACCCGCGACGCGCTGGGCCGCAAGGTGCGCGAGCTGCACGAACGCCTCGGGCTGACGACCGTGATGGTGACCCACGACATGGCCGAGGCGCTGCTGCTGGCCGACCGTGTGATGGTGATGGACAAGGGCGCGCTCGTCGCGGACGAGACCCCGCGCGCGCTGCTCGCCGGAGCAGGCGGCGCGGTGGCGCAGCGGCTGGTCAGCGTGCCGCGCGAACAAGCCGAACGGCTCGCGGCGATGGAAAGCCCCATGGTGCGCGGGGCCTGATGGAAACGATCTGGGACATCCTCCCCGGCCTCGGCGACAAGCTTGCCGCGCATGTGGTCCTGTCGGCGAGCGCAATCGGCCTCGCGATGCTGATCGCCCTGCCGATGGCAGTGTGGGCGAGCCGCTCGGCGGTCGTTTCGCGGCTTGCGCTGAGCCTTGCGAGCCTCGTCCAGACCATCCCCGCGCTCGCGTTGCTGGCGCTGTTCTTCCCACTGCTGCTGAGTTTGCGCGGCGTTTTCGGCCAGGGGCTGCCGACGCTCGGCTTCTTGCCTGCGCTGATGGCGCTCACCCTTTATGCGCTGCTACCGATCCTGCGGAATGCCGTCACCGCGCAGGCCAATCTCGATCCCGAGGTGCTTGAGGCGGCCGACGGCGTCGGCATGACCAAGTGGCAGAAGCTCACGCTGGTTGAAGCACCCCTTTCAGCGCCCTTCATCATGGCCGGCATCCGCACTGCGAGCGTCTGGACGATCGGCGCGGCGACGCTCGCCACCACGATCGGCCAGCCGAGCCTGGGTGATCCGATCTTTGCCGGACTGCAAACCCAGAACTGGGCGCTGGTGCTGGCCGGGTGCCTTGCCAGCGCTGGGTTGGCGCTGGCGGCGGACAACCTGTTGTGGGTGATCGAGGTCGGGCTGGCCAAGCGGTCGCGCGCGATGACGTCCGGCGGGATGGCGGTCGTGGCTGCGGGCATCCTTGCGGCGCTGTGGGCGCAAGGATCGGGCAGCGATGAACGCCGCATTGTCATCGCCTCTAAGCAGTTCTCCGAGCAATACATCCTCGCCCAGCTGATCGGCGCACGGCTTGAGGCGGCGGGCTACGCGGTCGAATACCGCGACGGGCTGGGGAGCGCGGTGGTGCATTCGGCGGTCGCGAGTTCGAGCATCGACATCGCGGTGGACTACACCGGCACGGTCTGGACGAACTACCTCAAGCGCGAGGACAACCCCGGGCGCGAGGCGATGTACGAGACGATCCGCGACTGGGAAGCGCGCGAGAATGGCGTCAAGGTGCTCGGCCGCCTCGGCTTCGAGAACGCCTATGCCTTCGCGATGCGCGGTGACCGCGCGCGCGCGCTCGGCATCACCTCGCTCGCAGACCTCACCGGCAAGGCCCCGCAGCTGACGGTTGGCGGCGACCCCGAGTTCTTCGAGCGGCCCGAATGGGTCGCGGTGCGCGACGCCTATGGCCTGCGGTTCGGCAAGAGCCGCAACTTCGCGCCGACCTTCATGTACAACGCTCTGCAATCGGGCGAGGCCGACGTGATCAGCGCCTACACCTCCGACGGGCGGATCGCGGCGGACAAGCTGGCGGTGCTCGCCGACCCTGAGGGCGCGCTGCCAAGCTATGATGCGATATTGTTGCTCAGCCCCCGCATTGCCGGGGATAAGGGCGTGATCGCCGCGCTTCAGCCGCTGATCGGCGCGATTAGTGTCGAAGCGATGCGCGAAGCAAACCTCGCCGTCGACCGCGAGGACACAAAGAAGCAGACGCCCAAGCAGGCGGCCAAGGGGTTGGCCAAAGCCGCTGGCCTCTAGAGCATCGCGCTGGATCCGGTCGCAAAGCGACCGCAAGGCCGAACGGCCGCCCGCAGCGACGCGGCCTTCGGCGCCTCAAGTAGCGAAGCGATAGGCCAACAAAGACGCCGCATGAGCGAGGATAAGGCACGCCGGAGGGCGTGCCGCGATCAAGAAACCCGCTTCCACTCCTGCGTCTCGCAGAACGGGCCGATGCAGCCCTTCACCTCGAGCACGGTCGCGCTTTTGCGGCGGATTTCCGAACGGTAGCTCTTACCGTTCTTGGGGTCGTAGATCTCGCCGCGCCAAATGTCGCCGTCCTGGGTGAAGGACGACAGGATCGCGGTGCCGATCAGCCGCCGGCTGCGTTCGGCGGCATCTGGATTATTCACGTCGCGCTGGTCATTGCCCTGCGGCTGGGCAATCAGGAACTTCGAGATCTTGCCGCACAGCCGTTTGCCGCACGGTGCGATCGCGACAACCGCGTTCTTTTCGGCAGTGATCCAGCGCCCGGTGATCGGCTCGGCTGCGGCAAGCGGCGACAGCGCGATGGCCCCCGCCAACAGCACGGCTGCGCGCTTCATATGGCCCGTCATGACATTTCCCCTCTTCGCAAAACTCATTCGAAGCCCACGCCGAACGGCCAGCGCCGCCCGCAGATCCCGAGCACCTTGAACAGCGTGCCCATCTCGCTTTCCTTGACCAACCGGTCGCGCTGGCGCTGGAACTTCGCCCTCTCGTAGGGCGCTCGGCGGATGAGCGCTTCCATGCGGGTGTCGATGCCCATCTGCAGCAACCATTCGCCCTGATGTTGTAGCCCCATCACGTCGGCACCGTTTTGTTCGGCAACCTGCTTCAACAGCTCGAAATCGACGTGGGCGGTGAGATCGGCGTCGCCGGGATGCGCGAAGACATCGACCTTCGTGTGCGACTTCAGCGCCTGCAAGGTCGATCCCGAGCGCAGTTCCTCGTGACCATAATCGATGATCAGCGCAGCCCCGCCTTGCTCTTTCAGGCGCCGCGCGATTTCCGCCATCAACGCAACTGACGCCGGGCTGGTCTCGATCAGAGTACCCTGCGAGGCCGTGACCCAACTGGGCGGCACGATATGATCCATCCGCTCCTTGCCCGTCACGAAGGTGAAGACATCGTCTTCCAGCCCGACCATCCGCGGGTACCAGCAATCGGTAGAGCGGATGAGGTGCTGCACCGGCAACGCATCGAAGAATTCGTTGGCAATGATCAGCAGCGGCGCGTCGTCGGGCAGGGTCGAGATGTCGTGGTGGTGGATGCAACCGGGAAAAGCCTCGCGCTGGATCGCGCGCAGCGTGGCAGAGGTTTCGACAAAATGGACCTGCGGCGACAGGCCCTGAGACGCCGCCGCACGCAGCGCATCCTTGGCAAGGGTGCCGCGCCCCGGGCCGAGTTCGACGAAGTGGATGTACTTGCGACGGGTCATCTGCGCCCACAGGTCGGCGAACCACACACCGATGAGCTCGCCGAACACCTGCGTTATCTCGGGCGCGGTGATGAAATCGCCCTGTTCCCCCAAGGGATCGCGGCTGGCGTAATAGCGCGCGTTGCTCTCACCCATGTATTGCGAGAGGCTGATGGGGCCGGCTTCGCCGATCAGGCGCCTGAGGGTCGCAGGCACGTCGACATGGGCACGGGCGAGCACCTCGGCTTCGAGCCGGGCCTGTTCTGCTGCGGCGGCTTCTTCGGCCTCGCGCTTGGCCTGCTCCTCGGCGGCGATTCGCGCTTCCTCTTCGGCCACGAGACGCGCGGCTTCGGCGGCGGCGGCTTCGGCGGCCTCGCGGCGGGCCTGTTCTTTTGCAGCCAACCTTGCGGCTTGCTCGGCCTCACGGCGCGCTTTTGCCTCCGCTTCGGCCTTGGCCTTGGCTTCGGCAAGCGCCCTTGCCTTGGCCTCTGCCGCGAGACGCGCCTTTTCTTCGGCTTCGGCTTTTGCCCTGGCTTCGGCCTCCGCCTTGGCCTTGGCCGCGGCTTGTGCCTTTGCCTTGGCTTCGGCTTCGGCCTTGGCGCGGGCGAGCTCTTCGGCTTTCTTGCGCGCCTCTTCCTCGGCGCGGGCGCGGGCCTCTGCCTCGGCTTTGGCGCGGACTTCCGCTTCGGCGCGAGCGCGCGCTTCCGCCTCTGCGCGGGCGCGGGCTTCGGCTTCGGCCTGCTTGCGGGCCCGAGCTTCCGCGGCTGCCTGCTCGCGGGCCTCGCGCTCGGCCGTGGCGCGGGCCTCCGCGTCCGCCTTGTCGCGGGCGCGGGCGTCCATCAGGGCCTGCGCGCGTTCGGCAGCTTCGGCTTTGGCGCGTGCGAGTTCTTCGGCCTTGGCAAGCGCGGCGGCTTCGGCGCGGGCGCGGGCTTCGATTCGCGCTTGTTCCCGGGCCTGTTCGCGGTGCTGGGCTTCGGCGTGGGCGCGCGATTCGGCCTCTGCCCGGGCACGGGCCGCAGCTTCGGCACGCCCAACCTCAACCAGAAGGGCAGCTTCCTGCGCGGCGGCTTGTTTGGCAGTGATGCGCGGCTTGGCAGGGGTTACGTCCTCGGGGTCGATGAGCCTTAGCGCACTGCGCCAGACGCCCGGACCCTCGAGGCTACCGTCCTTCAGGCCGGCGCGGCCGTCCCCGCCGCCAGCGGCTTCTTCCGCAGCGCGTAGATCACGACAATCAATCCAGTCAGGATAAGCGGGATAGTCAGCCATTGTCCCATCGATAGCCCGGTCCGCATCGTAAAGTCAGCCAGTTGTTGATCTGGCTGGCGGAAAAATTCGATAATGAAGCGCGAAAGCCCCATGCCCAGCGTGAAAACCCCGGCCAGTAAGCCGGGCCGATAGCGCGCGCGGGTTGTCCAGAACAGCAGCGTCATGATGGTCAGCATCGCCAACCCCTCGAGCCCCGCCTGGTAGAGCTGGCTCGGATGGCGCGGCAAGTCGCCTGCGCCGGGGAAGACCATGCCCCAGGGCACGGTCGTGACCTTGCCCCACAGCTCGCCATTGTTAAAATTCGCCAGCCGCCCGAGCAGCATCCCCATCGGCACGCCGACCGAAACGTAGTCGACCACGCGGATGAAGTTCAGCTTGCCCTGCCACGCCACCCACGCCATCGCCGCCGTCACGCCCATCAACCCGCCGTGGAAGCTCATCCCGCCCTCCCACAGCCGCATCAGCTTCCACGAGACGAAGCCATCGCCCGAGAAATCAGTGAAGGCGCTGGGAATGCCGGTCTCGCCGCCGGTGTAGAACATCGCATAGCCGAGCCGCCCGCCGAGGATCACGCCCAGCGTGCAGTAGAAGAACAGATCGTCGGCATGGCGCTGCGCCATCGGCGCGCCGGGCTGCTTCAATGCCACCGAGGTGTGCCAATAGGCGAAAATCACGCCGAGCAGGTAGGCCAGCGAGTAGAAGCGCAGGGTGAAGAAGCCGAGATCGACCCCGGGCTGGAGGCCCAGATCGGTCCAGTAGATCGGATTGGCAGCGTCGCTTGCGGCAAGTAGTGACAGCACGGGGCGAACCTCTTATTGCAATGATATGCCGTATCGGCGGGCCCGAATTGGCCTCGTTCCGGGCCCCGCTCGCGCTGGCGCTTCTGGCACAGTGCGCGGGGCAGGGAAAGGGGCACGGGGAACGTCGGGCGGATTGGGACAGGACATCCGGACACGGGCAAGCACCCGGCCGGATGTCGCAACAACGAGAGAGGAAACCACCGCATGCCCACCCAGCTGGACAATGCGCTTGAAGGCATCATGGGCGCGCTCACCGCGCCCGATCAACCCTTCGCCACTGTGCCATTTACCCGGGACGGCATCACAATGCCCGTCTTTGCGGGCGCGCCGCCGACACTGGCGCATTATTTCGCGCACTTTGCCAACCAGAACAAAGATCTGCCCTTCCTCGTCGACGGCGACATCCGGCTGACATTCGGCGAGACTTATGCGGCCGCAGTCCACGTGGCTGAAGGCCTGGTTCGGATGCACGGCATAGAGCGGGGCGACCGCATCGCGATTGCCGCGCGCAATTCGGCCAACTGGATGATCGCTTACATGGGGATCATCATGGCGGGCGGCTGCGCGACGCTGCTCAACGGGTTCTCCTCTGGCGACGAGCTCGCCTATGCGCTTGAGCTGGCCGAGGCGAAGTTGCTGCTCGCCGACGAGGGCCGCGCCGCGCGTCTGGATGGCCATTCGCACGCCGCCAAAATCGTGCTGTTCACCCACGGCAACGCGCCGTCCGAGGGCCTCGCCAACACCTGGGCGCTGCCGCAGGGCACCAGCGCCGCGATGGCGCTGCTGGCCGCGCTCGGGCCGGATGATCTCGCCACGATCCTCTTCACCTCGGGTTCGACTGGCAAGTCGAAGGGCGCGTGGTCGGATCATCGCGGCGTGGTCCACGGCGTGATGAACTACGTCGCGCAGAGCGCGATGGCCAAGGTCCATGTCGAGAGCGTCGATGGTCCGATGACCGCTCAGCCCTGCGCGCTGGTTGCCGTGCCGCTGTTCCACGTGACGGGCGAGGTGCCGCTGTTCCTGCAGAGCTTCGCCATCGCCAGGAAGCTGGTGCTGATGCCCAAGTGGGACGCCGGCCTCGCGATCCGACTGATGGCGGAAGAGCGCGTTACCTACTTCGTCGGCGTACCGTTGATGAGCTACGAGATCGCAGGCCACCCCGACCGCGAGAACTACGACCTTTCCGCCTGCAAGAGCTTTGCTGCAGGCGGTGCGCCGCGTCCGGTCGAGCACGTCACGCGCATCAAGGAGGCCTTCCCCGGCAGCTTCCCACTGCTCGGCTACGGCCTTACCGAAACCAATGCAGTCGGCTGCGGCAATTTCAACGAAAACTACCTCGCCAAGCCCGGCTCCACGGGCCGCGCCAGCAAGCCGATGGTCGATCTCGCCATCCTCGATGACTTTGGGAACGCACTTCCGCAGGGCCAAGTGGGCGAGGTGTGCATCCGCACGGTCGCCAATTTCCGCGGCTACTGGAAGAACGAGGAGGCCACCAAGGCCGCCTTCACCGACACCGGCTACTTCCGCACCGGCGATCTCGGCTATCTAGATGCCGACGACTATCTGTTCATCGTCGACCGCAAGAAGGACATCATCATCCGCGGCGGCGAGAACATCTCCTGCATCGAGGTCGAGGATGCGATCTACGCGCATGACGACGTGAGCGAATGCTCGGTCTTCGGCCTGCCGGACGAGCGGATGGGCGAGGTTCCGGCGGCGGTGTACCGAATGAAGGAGGGCCGACCCACCGCGACCCCGGCGCAGCTGCGCGCCTTCCTGCTGGAACGGATCGCGCCCTTCAAGGTGCCGCTCGAACACCAGATCTGGCTTGTCGAGGAGGCCCTGCCGCGGCTCGGCACGCAGAAAATCGACAAGCGCACCGTGAAGGCCCACTATCTCGCTGAAGCCGTCACGGCGTGAGCGTAACGTGAGCCCTAGGCGCGTCCCCGGACAGCGCGCGATCATCGACCGGCGCCTGCTGGCCGACGAGATCGCCGCGCTGCACGAGGCGGGCGGGGCCGAGGCGCGCCCCGCCATCGTCCGCGCACTGCGCGTAGCCTTCGACGAGGGGCGCAATGAACTCGCGCGCCGGCTCGAGGTTGCGCCGTCCGCAGGGCACGAGGTCACCGCGGGTTTCAGCTTCCTGATGGACCAGCTGCTGCGGGTGATCCACGATCACGTCACCACGCACCTTTATCCCGTCCCCAATCGCACCCAGGCCGAGCGGCTCGCGATCCTCGCGGTCGGCGGCTACGGGCGCGCAGAAATGGCGCCGCATTCGGACGTCGACGTCGCCTTCATTACACCGAACAAGCGCGCGCCGTGGTGCGAGCAGGTGATCGAGACGATGCTCTACCTGCTGTGGGATCTGGGCCTGAAAGTCGGCCATTCAAGCCGCACCGTCTCCGACACGATCCGCATGGCGAAGGAGGATCTGACGATCCGCACCGCGCTGCTCGAAAGCCGCCTCGTGTGGGGCGAGCAGGCGCTTTACGAGGAACTGCGCACCCGTTTCTGGAACGACGTCGCCAAGGGCAGCGAGCGGCAGTTCCTCACGCTCAAGCTTGCCGAACGCGACGCGCGGCACAAGCGGATGGGCGATAGCCGCTACGTGGTCGAGCCGAACATCAAGGAGGGCAAGGGCGCGCTGCGCGACCTCCAGACGCTTTACTGGATCGGCAAATACATCCACCGCGTCCAGAACGGCGCCGAGCTGGTCGATGTCGGGCTGTTGACGGCGTCCGAATATCGCCTCTTCCGCCGGGCCGAAGGCTTCCTGCTGGCGGTGCGCTGCCACATGCACCTCATCACCGACCGCGCAGAGGATCGCCTGACCTTCGACTTGCAGCGCGCCGTGGCCGAACGGATGCTGTTCGCCGACCGCCCCGGCAAGAGCGCGGTCGAACGGTTCATGCAGTACTACTTCCTGCAAGTGAAACGCGTCGGCAGCCTGACAGGTGTGTTCCTTGCGCACTTGGACGAGGAGTTCGCCCGAAAGCGCCCGCGCACCGGCTTCTTCGCTGGCTGGACCCAGCGCCCCCGCATGTTCAAGGGCTATATCGTCGATGGCGGCCGCATCCGCGCGCCGGGCGATGACTGGTTCCGGGCCGATCCGGTGCGGCTGATCGAGGTGTTCCAGCTCGCCGAGTCCGAGGGGCTGGAAATCCACCCCGAGACCATGCGCCAGGCCGGGCGCGACGCCAAGCTGATCGACGGCAAGCTGCGCGGCGACAAGCATGCCAATGCGCTGTTCCTCGACCTGCTGTCGGGCCGCAAGGACCCCGAGAACGCGCTACGCTGGATGAACGAGGCGGGCGTGTTCGGGCGCTTCGTGCCCGATTTCGGCCGGGTCAACGCGCAGATGCAGTTCGACATGTATCACCACTACACCGTCGACGAGCACACCATCCGCGCCATCGGGCTGCTCAGCCAAATCGAGCGCGGGCTGCTTGGCGCAGACCACCCGCGCGCCGCCCGCGAGTTCCCCAAGCTCGCCTCGCGCCGCGCGCTGTATGTCGCGGTGCTGCTCCACGACATCGCCAAGGGGCGCGGGGGCGACCACTCGGAACTCGGCGCCGAAGTTGCCCACAACTTGTGCCCGCGCTTCGGGCTCGACGAGAAGGAGACCGATCTGGTCGCCTGGCTGGTGCTGCAACACCTGCTGATGAGCCGCACTGCGCAGAAGCGCGACCTCACCGATCCCAAGACGATCGAGGATTTCGTGGTCGAGGTGCAGAGCCTCGAACGGCTGCGCAATCTCGCGATCCTCACTGCGGTCGATATCCGTGCGGTCGGGCCGGGCACGTGGAACAGCTGGAAGGGGCAGCTGCTCGGCGAGCTCTACGACGCGGCGCAGGACCGGCTGCGGCTCGGCCACAAGGGCACGGGGCGAAAAGCGCGGGTGATGGCCAAGAAGGACGCGGCCGCGCAGCTTCTGGGCGAGGCGGATCACCTCGTCGACAGCGTCGGCGCGCAGCTCAGCGACGCCTACTGGATCGCCGAGCCCGAGGACATCATCGCCAGCAACCTCGTGCAATATGATGCTGCGGCGGCGACCGAGGATCAGCTCTCGATCATTTGCGAGGTCGACGAAACGCGCGGCGCGACGCGGGTGAGCGTCATCGCGGCGGACCATCCGGGCCTGTTCTACCGCATGGCGGGCGGCATCCATCTTGCCGGCGCGAACATCATCGACGCGCGCATCCACACCGCGAAAAGCGGCTATGCGGTCGACAACTTCCTGGTGCAGGATCACAATGCCCAGCCGTTCCGCGAAGCAGCGCAGATGGCGCGAATCGAGAAGGGCATCCGCGACGCATTGCTCGCCAAGGTCGAACTGGTGCCCAAGCTTGCCGCGAGGCCGCTGGCGCATTCGCGCGCGAAAGCCTTCGACGTGGCGCCCCGCGTCGGGTTCGACAACGACGCCTCGAACCACTTCACCGTGATCGAGGTGACCGCCCGCGACCGTCCAGCGCTGCTCAACAGGCTGGCACATGCGCTCTACAAAGCGAGCCTGATCGTCCACTCGGCGCACATCACTGCTTACGGCGAAGTGGCGGCGGACACCTTCTATGTGACCGACCTCACCTTCGCCAAGATCAAGGCGCCAGAGCGTCTTGCCGAGATCGAGGCGGGGCTGCTCGCTGCGGCCAGCGACCAGCGCCAGCAACAGCTCGAACGCGCCTAAAAAACTGTAACACGAAAAACTGTAACACAGTTGCAATCATCCGAAGCGCGGCTAAGGGCAGCCCTCGTTTTTCTGATAGGGGATTATCTGTGACGACCACCAACCGCACCCGCTCCGTGGGCCCCCTCTCGTTGGGTATGCGCGCCCTGCTGCTTGGCGCGGCCTCCCTCCCGCCGGCCGTGGCCCATGCCCAGGCAGAGCCTGCCGGCGAGACTGGCAACGGCGCCCAAGAGCGGACCAGCACGATCGACGCGATCACCGAGATCCTCGTCACCGGCACCAAGACCCGCGATCCCGAGAATGTGCAGGACGTGCCACTGGCCGTCACCGCATTCAACGAACAGACGCTCGAGGCGTTCAAGATCCGCGACATTTCAGGGCTCTCGTTTCAGACGCCCAACGTCAGCCTCGACCAGGTCGGCACCAGCCGCGGCACCGCCAACTTCACCGTGCGCGGGCTCGGCATCAACTCTTCGATCCCTTCGATCGACCCGACCGTCGGCGTGTTCGTCGACGGGGTCTATCTCGGCATCAACGGCGGCGTGGTGTTCGATCTGTTCGACTTGTCAAGCATTGAAGTGCTGCGCGGGCCGCAGGGCGTGTTGTTCGGCCGCAACGTCACCGGCGGCGCGGTGGTGATCAACACCGGCAACCCGACCGAGGACTTCCGCGGCAAGTTCCGCGCGGCGGTCGACGGCCCGGTCGATAGCGGCCGCGGCGGCGCCAACTATACGGTCAGCGGTGTCATCTCCGGCCCGATTGTCGAAGACGTGCTGCTGTTCAAGGTCGGCGCCTATTACAACAAGGACGAAGGCTACTTCCTCAACCTCGCCAATGGTTCGAACCAAGGCCGCGCCGAAACCAAGATCCTGCGCGGCGCGCTCGAAGCGCGGCTGGGCGACCTCACGCTCGTGGGCAAGCTCGACTACTTCAAGAGCGACGGCGATGGCCCGGCCTCGCAGAACCGCGGCTTCTTCGCGCGCGACAGCTTCAAGCTCGCGATCGACAACCGCGGCAGCTATGACAACGAGATCTGGACCAGCTCGCTGACCGGCACGATCGACATCGGTCCGGGCACGCTCACCAACGTGTTCGGCTGGCGCAAGTACGACGTCTTCACCGACGGCGACATCGACGGCACGCCGCTGTTCCTGTTCCACTCCACCACTGGCACCGCGCAGGAGCAGTATTCAAACGAGCTGCGCTACGCGATTTCGACCGACAAGCTCGACCTCACCTTCGGCGGTTTCTACTTCACGCAGGACCTCGCCTACACCGAACAGCGCGCGCTGCGCCGCGACCTGCCGGTCAACCTCCAGCCCCCGCAGTCCTACGGCGGCGGGCAGCAGGATCACGAAGTGATCGGCGTATTCGCCAACGCGCAGTACAAGCTGGTCGGTGACCTGTCGGTGATCGCCGGCCTGCGCTGGAACCAGGAGACCAAGGACGCCGCAGTCACCTTCATCACCGCGCGCCCGGAGTGCTCGGTGATTGTCGGCACATGCCCGTTCGGTACCAGCCCCTACCGGCCGGGCGTCGAGACCGCCGGCTTCCGCGACAAGGTGCGCTTCCAGAACCTTTCGCCCAAGCTCGGCCTCCAGTATGAATTCGCCGACAGCCAGGTCTATGGCCACTGGAGCCGCGGCTACCGTTCGGGCGGCTACAACTTCCGCATCAGCAACGTCGCAATCTTCAACCGCGCCTTCCTCGCCACCAACTCATTGGGGTTCGATGAGGAGAAGGTCGACAATTACGAGATCGGCGGCAAGTTCCAGACGGCTGACAAATCCTTCACGCTCAACGTCGCGGCCTACATTACCAAGGTCGGCAACATGCAGCGCGAAGTGAACCTTTCCGATCCGGGCGCGGGCGTGGTGCAGAACATCCTCAACACCGCCGACGCGACCGTAAAGGGTGTCGAGGCCGAAGCACGGATGAGGGTGTCGGACAGCCTGGTCTTCACCGCCAATTTCGGCGTGATCGATGCCAATTACGACAACGTGCTGTTCGACATCTCGGGCGATGGCACGATCAGCGGCGCCGATCTCGCGCTGAGTCTGCCGCGCGTGGTGCCGGTGACGGTCGGTGCAGGGGTGCTCCACGAGCTCGACCTCGGCAGCAGCAGCATCGTCACCCGCGTGAACTACCAGTACCGCGACAAGGCCGCCTACACCGACGACAACCTCGGCTGGTTGAACGATCTCAGCATGCTCGAGGCGAACATCACCTGGAACACGCCGGTGCAGGGCCTGGCGCTGTCGCTCTACGGGCGCAACCTGTTCGACGAAGTGCAGGAAGGCGGCGACACGCAGGTGCCGTTCGGCGGGCCGCTGTCGAGCGGCGTGCGCCAGCCCTTCGGCCAGCGTCCGACCGCGGGCACGTTCTCGCCGCTGATGCGCGGGCGAAACGTGGGCGTCGAAGCGCTGTTTGAATTTTAAGAGTGCCGCAAGCCTGAAAGAAAAGAGGGGCGCTCCGGCCACGGGGCGCCCTTTTTTGTCAGTTCTCGGCAGTTGCCAGCAGGAGCGCGATGGCGGTGTCGTCGAAGGCGACGAAGGCCCACTCGAATGTCGCGGTGGTGATCGGGTTCCAGCCGAAATACATCCGGTTGGTGACGATCTGCCGGCTGCCGGGCTTAAAACATCCGAGGAAGTCTTCGGCCAGCGCCAGCGCAGCCTCCTCACCGAGCCACGGCTCGCTCGAATAAACCATGTCGTTGGCGAACGCCTCGACGAAGGCCGCGCGTGCTGAGCGCGGACTACGATTGTCTGCCGCGTCATTGAGCAGTTCCCAGTTGCCACCGATCGGCTTGTAGCCGAGCGCCGTCACGAAGCTGTCCGCGAGGGCGAAATGCAGGCCCGGCGGCGCGTCCAGCGCCTGTGCGGCGAGCCGGACCTCGGCGCTGTCTTCGCACAAGCGATCCCGCCACGCCGCGAAGTAGGCGTCAAGCCGGGCTAGCGTCGTGTTCACCCGCGCCCTCCGAACAGTGCCGTTCCCACCCGCACATGGCTAGCGCCGAGCATCACCGCGGTCTCGTAATCGCCGCTCATCCCCATGCTGAGGCCGGTGATGCCATTATCGGCGGCGAGATTTGCCAGCATGGCGAAGAACGGCGCAGCTTCGGTATCGGCCGGAGGGATGCACATGAGGCCTGCGAGCGGGATCGGGGTCGCGCGTACCGCTGCGAGGAAAGCGGGAAGCTCGGTGATCGGGCAGCCGCCCTTCTGCGCCTCGTCGCCGATATTGACCTGCACGAAGCACGGCACCTGCCGCCCCGCCTTGTCCATCGCCCTGGCGAGCGCGGTCAGCAGGCTCGGCCGATCGAGGCCGTGGATGCAGTCGAACAGCGCGACGGCCTCGTCCGCCTTGTTCGATTGCAGCTGGCCGATCAGATGCAGCGCGATATCGGGATGCGCCTCACGCAAGGCGGGCCACTTGCCCTGCGCCTCCTGCACCCGGTTCTCGCCGAAGACGCGCTGGCCGGCGCGCAACAGCGGCTGGATCGCAGGTGCATCATGGGTCTTGCTGACCGCGATGAGGGTCACGTCCGCAGGCGCGCGCCGCGCTTGCTTGCAGGCGCGAGCAATGTTGCTGCGGACGGTTTCGAGGCGGGATGCTGCACTTTCCATGGCGGCGCTCTATAACGAGAGCGTGACGCGCGCAAAGACTCTCCCCGCCCTGTGGCTGATCTCGGACAAGCGCAACGACGCCGGGCTTGAGCGCGCGCTCGTCCGTCTGCCGCGCGGTTCGGGGTTCATCTATCGCCATTACCACCTGCCCGGTGCCGAGCGCCTCGCACGGTTCCGCGCGCTGCGGCGGATCGCGCGGGCGAGAGGCCACGTGGTGATCCTCGCGGATTCGGCACTGACCGCGAGGGAGTGGGGCGCGGACGGCATCTATGGCGCGCCGCGCAGCCTGACCCCGCGCCGCGCTGGCCTGATCCATCTCGCCACCGCGCATAGCCTCGGCGAGCTCGGCCTTGCCGCAAGGCTCGGCGCGGACGCGGCGCTGCTTTCGCCGGTCTTCCCGACGCGCTCGCACCCCGGCGGCACGGTTCTGGGCGGCGTGCGCTTCCGGAAATTGGCGAGGCAGACGCACCTGCCGGTGATTGCACTAGGGGGGATGAGCCCCGGCCAGTCCCGCGCGCTCCGCTGGCCGCGCTGGGCGGCGATCGACGGGTTGAGCTGATGGACCACCGCGACGATGATCAACTGTACTGGCAGGCCTGCCAATATGTCGTCGGCGGTGGAAGGCCCAGCATCTCGCACCTCCAGTTGCGGTTCAAGGTTGGGTTCTATCAGGCCGAACGCTGGATCCGGCGGATGGAGGAAAACGGGATCATCAAGGTGTCTCCGGATCGGCTCCATTAGACGCGGGCGACCGAAATGGTTTGACCGGAGTCCGCCAAGGATTCATGATGTGTTCCACTCAGGAGGCTCCCCCATGGCCAGCCGCGCGGCCCAACCCGTCAAACCCGGTCGTCAGACCCCAGGCCGCCAAACCGATGCCGAATGGCGCGCTGGCCTGCGCCGCAGCTTGCGCCGCCTTGCGCAGATGACGGGCGCGGGACTGCTGCTCGGCGCAGCCGTGTTCCTCGCGCTCGCACTCGCCAGCTACACCCAGACCGACCCCAGTCCCTCGACTGCCGCCGATGCAGCGCAGGTCGCCAACTGGATGGGCGCGGGCGGGGCGTGGGCGGCGGACCGCGTGCTGCTCATCTTCGGCCTGCCAGGCGCGCTGCTGCTGCCGTTGCTTTACGTATCCGCGCGAAAACTGTGGCGCGATGTGGAGAACGGCGACGAGCCCGAGACCACCGCGTGGTGGATGCCCGCCGCGCTGCTGCTGATCGCGATGAGCCTGATCGCGACCGTTCTCAGCCTCGCCTTTGAAGGCCCCGGCGGGACGCTCCCCGCACAGGCCGGCGGGCTGACCGGGCTGCTCGGTGCGAGCGCGGTGCAGGCAATCGCGGCGCGCTTTGGCGAACAGGCACAAGGCTGGGTGACCCTCGGCCTCGCTGTCACCAGCCTTGCGGTCGGCGTGGCGCTGCTTACGCGTATCTTCGCGATCGATTGGCGGGTGCTGATGAGCCTGCCCGACTTCCTTGGCGGCGGCTCGCTCGCGGGGCTGATGCGCCGCCTGCCCTTGATTGGCACCAAAGCCGTCCCCGCACTTGCCTTTGCCGGAGCCGACGACTCGGATGACGATGATGCGCCAGCGGCCCGCCCGCGCCGTCCGGCCAAGGGCGCAGCGCCCGCCCCCGACACGGACGAGCGCCCCCGCCGTGCGCCCGAGATCAGCGATCCTTCCGCCCCGCCCAAGCGCGCTGAGGCAGGCAAGACCGCGCAGCGCGACATGTTCGCGCCCTACAACCTCCCCAGCCTCGACCTGCTAGCCGAACCGCCGACCGACAAGGCGCCCAAGCTCGACAAGCTGGCGCTCGAACGCAACGCGCGCCTGCTCGAAAACGTGCTCGACGACTTCAACGTGAAGGGCGAGATCACCGCGGTGCGCATGGGCCCGGTGGTCACCATGTACGAGCTGGAACCGGCGCCGGGGATCAAGGCCAGCCGCGTGATCGGCCTGGCCGAAGATATCGCCCGCAACATGAGCGCGATTTCAGCGCGCGTCTCGCCGATCCCGGGGCGCACGGTGATGGGCATCGAACTGCCCAACCAGGACCGCAAGACGGTAATGCTGAAAGAGCTCGCCGCCTGCACCGCCTTTGCCGATGCCAAGGGCAACCTGCCGATCATTCTGGGCAAGGACATCGCGGGCGAGCCGGTCATCGCCGACCTTGCCGCCATGCCGCACTTGCTGGTCGCAGGGACGACCGGTTCGGGCAAGTCGGTGGGTCTCAACGTCATTCTGCTGAGCCTGCTCTACCGCTTCACCCCGTCCGAGCTGCGCCTTATCCTGATCGATCCCAAGGTGCTCGAACTCAAGACCTATGACGATATCCCGCACCTGCTCTCGCCGGTGGTGACCGAGCCGGCCAAGTCGGTGCGCGCGCTGAAGTGGGCGGTCGAGGAGATGGAGCGGCGCTACCGGATGATGAGCGCGATCAGCTCGCGCAACATCAACAACTTCAACGAGAAAGTCAGCGCGGCCATCGCCAAGGGCAAGCCCTTGGGCCGCCGGGTGCAGACCGGCTTCGACCCCGAGACCGGCGAGCAATTGTTTGAGGAAGAACAGCTCGACTACCAGCCGCTGCCGCAGATCGTGCTGATCGTCGACGAACTCGCCGACCTGATGGTGACGATCGGCAAGGAGATCGAGGTGCTGATCCAGCGCCTCAGCCAGAAGAGCCGCGCGGCGGGCATCCACCTCATCATGGCCACCCAGCGCCCGTCGGTCGACGTCATCACCGGCGTCATCAAGGCCAACCTGCCGACCCGCATCAGCTTCAAGGTGACCAGCCGGATCGACAGCCGTACGATCCTTGGCGAACAGGGCGCCGAACAGCTCTTGGGCAAGGGCGATATGCTCTACAAGCCCAACACCGGCGCGATGGTGCGCGTCCACGGGCCGTTCGTCAGCGACGAGGAGGTCGAGGCGGTCGCGGATTTCTGGCGTACGCAGGGCGCGCCCGCCTATGTCGACGCGGTCACCGAGGAGCCCGAGGAGGGCTTCGGCTTCGGCTTCGACGACGAACTCACCGCCTCCGACAATCCCGAGGAACGCAAATACCGCCAGGCCTGTCAGGTCGTGATCGAGAACCAGAAGGCGTCCGGCAGCTGGCTCCAGCGCCAGATGGGCGTGGGCTACAACACCGCCGCCAAGTGGATCGAGCGGATGGAGGAAGACGGCCTCGTCGGCCCTGCGAACCACGTCGGCCGGCGCGAGATTTACCGCGATAGGGATGGGAATCCGTTGTAGTTTTGCGATCGCGCTTCGGCGCGATGCAGACCCCTCGCCCCGCCTCCCTACCCGGCCACCAATAGTACCACTACGTTATGGTGGCCAGGTGGGGAGCCGGGGTGGGAGGTGTGCGCCACCGAAGGTGGCAGTATAAAAGGTGCACAAAGGCAACGTCTCTAAACTGTAAATCAGCTGTCACGCTTCCTTCATTGCTGCGTCGCAGCATCGTCACCAAGCGCTGTCACGGGCTAGGCCTCTCCACCAACAGGGAAGCCCCAAAATGACCCGCACCTTCTCCCCCCGCGTTTCGCTGATCGCGCTTACCGCGATGCTCGCCGCTGCTCCGCACGCGGCCTTCGCGCAGGACAGCGATCCCGCCGACAACGCCGATGACGACAGCTTCGGCAACCAGATCATCGTCACCGCGCAAAAGGTCGAACAGCGCGCCGTCGACGTGCCGATCACCATCACCGCCACCAGCGGCGAGCGGATCCGCACCCTCGGCGTCACGGATCTGGACGAGCTGTCCTACTACGTCCCCGGCCTGCTCATTCAGGAACAGAGCGCCAACAACCCAGGCGTCGTGATCCGCGGCATCACCTCGGACTCTGGCTCGTCGCAGCAGGGCCCGCGCGTCACGCTCTATTACAACGGCGTCGATATCTCGCGCTCGCGCGGTAGCTATCAGGCGATCTACGATCTGGAACGCGTCGAAGTCATCAAGGGCCCGCAGGCGACCCTGTTCGGCACCGCCAGCGCGGTCGGCGCGATCAGCCTCGTTTCGGCCCGCCCACGCGAAGGCTTCTCGGGCGAGGTTCGCGGCGGCTACGGAAATTATAACCAGACGCTGCTGGGCGGCTTCGTCAA
Organism: Sphingomonadales bacterium; assembly: GCA_031408395.1. Lineage (GTDB taxonomy): Bacteria > Pseudomonadota > Alphaproteobacteria > Sphingomonadales > Sphingomonadaceae > Erythrobacter. The sequence continues at coordinate 33,990 of JANNWO010000023.1, forward strand.
CGTCGGCAACGACAAGCTCGCCGCGCGCATCGCGGGCGAATGGCGCACGCGCGACGGTTACGTCGAGAACCTCAACCCCAATCAGGAAGAGGAGCTCTACGCGCAGGACCAGCTGGGCGTGCGCGCCTCGCTGCGCTGGACACCGACCACCGACCTCACCGTTGACCTCGTCGGCACCTACGATCAGCAGCGCAACGGCGGTACGCCGTTCACCTCGGGCCGCTTCCCGGCCTTCACGGGCGCGCCGGGCGGCGCGGCTAATGCTTTCGGCGACGTCAACCTCAGTGGCAATCCTGCGGGCGCAGCGGTACTGGGCGACGATCAGCTCGGCCTCAACCGCGAGGTCTATGACATCAACCTGACCCTCTCCCACCAGTTCGAGAACGACTGGTCGTTCACAACCGTCAACGGCTATCGCGAATTCGACAGCGCCGAGGTGTTCGACGCCGACGGTTCGGCCGCGCCGTTCCTCGAATTCGCCGAGATCGCGACAGGCTGGCAGGTCAGCCACGAAGGGCGCTTTGCGTATTCGGGCGAGAAGCTGCGCGCCAGCTTCGGATGGAACGCTTTTATTGAGGACGGCCGCCAGAACGTGCCCTTCGCGTCAGAGGAAGGGGTGTTCATCACCTGTCTGACGGGCGCTATCCCCGGCCTGACCTGCGTTGCCCCCAATGGCAGCGCACCCTCGCTCGGCGCGACCGCGGCGCTGACCGGCGGCGCTCTCACCGCAGTCCCCTACAGCTCGGTCTTCGAGAATCAGGGCCGCAACGAGGCCTATTCGCTGTTTGCCGACGCCACCTGGATCCCGCTCGAATCGCTCGAACTGACTGCCGGTGTGCGCTTCCTTTCCGAGTATCGCCGCTCGGGCTTCTTTGCGCGCGTTCCGGTGCCGCAACTGCCGGGTCTGCTGCCGCAGCCGCTGCGCGGACAACTGCTGGCCGCCTTGCCGAGCCTTGCTTTCTCGCTGGTCCCCGGGCAGATCGACACGCAAGGGCGCACCTTCACCGCCGATGAGCGGTTCGATGCATGGTTGCCGCGGTTCAACGCATTGCTCCGCGTGAGCGACGACCTCAACGTCTTCGCCACCATCTCGAAGGGCCGCCGCTCGCCGGTTGTGCAGGTCGGCGCGCGCCGCAGCGGCACCGACGTTTTCCCCAACATCCAGAACGTCGCCGAGGAGGTGGTCTGGAACTACGAGGGCGGGATCAAGCTGGCCTCCGGCCGTGTGTCGGGCTCGCTGGGCGTCTATTACCAGGTCTACAACGACTTCCAGGTGAGCATCGCCGAGGTCATCAACGGCGCGGCAACCGGCCGTTTCATCACGCAGAGCGCCGGTAAGGCCTCGAACCTTGGGGTCGAGGCCGAGCTGGCTATCGAGGTGAGCGACTGGCTCAACGTGTTCGGCAATGTCGGCTACATTGACGGCGGGATCGACGTGAATGCCGGGTTTGACCCGCGCTTCTCGGGTGCGCGGTTCCGCCTTCAGCCGGAATGGCAGGCCTCGGGCGGCTTCACCATCGACAAGGAGTTCGGGAACGGTGTGCGCTTCTTCGCCACTCCGACCGTCACCCACCGCAGCCGTATCTTCTTCGAGGTGCCGAACAATCCGGTGATCTCGCAGCCGAAGGTAACGCTGGTCAACGCGCGCGCCGGGGTGAGCTTCGCCGACGAGCGTTACGAGATCGCGGGCTTCATCCGCAATGCGTTCGATGAGGACTACCTGCTCGACGCGGGCAACACCGGCGGCGCATTCGGCATCCCGACCTTCATCCCGGCCGAGCCGCGCTTCTACGGCGTGGAAGTGACCGCAAAGTTCTAAGCCGCTTAAGACTTACTGCGACATCATGGGGGGCGGGGGACGCAAGTCTTCCGCCCTTTCCGCATTCTGGGCATCGCGTTCGGCGCGCTCCGCCGGGGTGAGCGGGCGGAAGCGGATGCTGATAGGCGTGAAGCTGCCATCTTCGCGCTGGCGGATTGTCACCATGCCGCGCTGGTCACGGTTTCGTAGCTGCGCGTCGAGCTTGGCGGCGCGGTCCTGCCCGAGATAGAGCCGCCCGCGCGAAAGGGCGCTGTTGCCGTAGACCCCGCCCTCGCCAGCCTTGAGCGGATGGACGCAAGCGGCGGCGCTCTTGATGGGCCCAGAGACGGGCCCAGAGACGGGTGCAGTCACCCGGTCGATCCGCGGCGCCGCGCCTTCAAGGCACAGCTGCTGCGGCCCCATGAACTGGTCCATCTCCAGTCCCGGCCAGTCATAGCTGAACTCGACATAGTGCCCGCGCAGAAGGTCGCGTGGGTCATAGCCCTCAATCGGCACCTCCCACTCGGTGCCTTGCCGGTAGGTGTTGGCGCTCATCGCCCACAGCCCGGCGAGGCCCGCGAGCGGGAGCACGGCGGCGAGGAGGCGAGCGGAGCGGATCATGCTGCGGGTTCCGCGTCGGGGGCGAAGCGCTTCGACACCCGCACCGCGAGCCACGCGACGCCAAGGATCATCACTCCGGAGAGGATCAGCCCGAAGCCGCTGGTCAGCAAATCCGCCGCCAGTTCGAAGCTGAGGATGATGAGCCGCAGCGCGATCACGCCGACCGCCATCTGGAACACGCCCCGCCACTGCGCGGTCAGCGCAGCGGCAGCGATCCCGCCCCACAGCGCGAAGAACAGCAGCGCGGCGGGGACGGTGGCATCGCTCGCCAGATAGCTGAGCGGCATGACCAGCCCGGCGCCGGCGATGATTGCGCCTGCCATACGCCCCGATGTGCCGCGCCGCGCCGCCACCACGCCGAGTCCCGCAAGGACCATCATCGCGCCGCTCAGCAGCAGGGTCGCCCATTCGTTCGCTGTGTTGCTGTCTCTCAACCCTTCCGTGCCCGCAACCGAAGCGACGAGCGACGCGCAGCCGACCGCATAGGCGAGCGCGAGCTGCTCGAGCCGCCGCCAGAAATCGGGGCGAGCGCTGTGCGCTCGGGCCCAAGCGGCGAGCGGTGCGAAGGCGACCGGCAGCGCCAGCACGAAAGCGAGCCACAGATCACGAAGCAGCGGCGCATGTCCGTTGAAGCCGTTGCGATCGCTGGTGTATTCGAAGGCGCACCACACGCTCCCGCCCAGCACAGCCAGCGCAGTCGGCCAGCTCCGCCCCGTCAGCAGTAGCAGCGGGGCGAACAGCGCGAGCCATATCGCCAGTGGCTGCCACAGCGGCGAAGAGGTCTGGTAGACCTGCCCGATATGCCCGAAGAAGGTGAGGCCCAGCGCGGCGGTGATGAACACCAGCGCCTCCACCGCCCACGGCGAGCGTTCTGCCAGCCGCTCCTCGCGGAAAAACAGCAGCGCCAGCAGCGCCGCGATCAGCGCAAGGTGGACGGCAAGGCGCACCAGCCCCGGGATATCCTCCCAATTGGCCGCCACCACCGAGACAGTCCCGAGGCCGATCGCCAGCGCGCCGATCCCCCACACCGCCCACAGCACCAGCGGGCGAGAATGCGCGGCTTCGTAGGCGACCAGCCGGTCGCGCGTGCCTGCGTCGATCAGGCCGGCGTCATGCCACTCGGTAATCTTGCGCGTGCTCATGCGCGGCAGACTAGCCGCCCGCCACCCGCACGGCAATCGCGCCCTCTGTCCTCATGCAGCAAAGCGGTAGGACGACAGGAACGTCCTCATGCAGCAAAGCGGTAGGACAACAGGAACATCCTCATGCAGCAAAGCGGTAGGACAACAAGAACGCGTTACTTGGCTTCGAGCTCGGCCTTGGCCAGCAGGGTCTGGTTCTTCACCTTGGCGGCGTTGGCTTGCATGGCTTGCGGAGGCATTGCCACCATGCCGATGCTGGTCAGCGGGCCGTCCTTGATCCAGCTCTTGCCCCACTCCTGCATGAACGCCTCGAGCCCGGGGATAGCACGCATATGCGCCTGCTTGACGTAGACGAACAGCGGGCGCGCGCCGGGGTAGTCGGAATCGGCGATGTTGTCGTAGGTCGGGGGCACGCCGTTCATCGGCAGGCCGTCCACCTTGTCGAGGTTCTCCTCGAGGTAGGAATAGCCGAAGATGCCGACCGCGCGCGGGTTGCCGAGGATCTTCTGGACGATCAGGTTGTCCTGCTCGCCCTGATCGACATAGGCGCCGTCGTCGCGGATTTCGGTGCAGACCTGCGTGTACTTGGTCTCGTCGCTTGCCTTCAACGCCTTCATCGCCGGGTCGCTGTCGCAGCCGACGTGGAGGATCAACTCCTTGAGCGCGTCGCGGGTGCCCGAGGTGCTGGGCGGGCCGTAGACGAGGATCGGCTCGGCGGGGAGCGCGGGATCGACGTCGGCCCACGTCTTTGCGGTCTGCGGCTTGCCGTAAGGCTGCGCGGCAAGCGCCTCGTAGATCGTCTTGGGCGAGAGGTTCAGCATGATCCCGCCCTTGGCCGAAGCGAAGGCCAGCCCGTCGAGCCCGACCTGCAGCTCGATGATCTTGTCGACGCCGTTGCTGACACAGGAGTCGAACTCCGACGGCTTCATGCGCCGTGAGGCGTTGGCCATGTCAGGGGTGTTCGGCCCGAGCCCGGTGCAGAACAGCTGGATGCCGTTGCCGGTGCCGGTGGATTCGATCAGCGGCGAGCGCATGTCCGGGTTCGAGCGGGAGAAGTTTTCCGCCACCAGTTTGGCGAAGGGATAGATTGTCGAGGAGCCGACCGCATGCACCGACTGCGCGCCGCTGCTCCCGTCATCGCAGGCGGAAAGCGTGGCGGCGGCCAGCGCAAGAAGCGCGCCGGTCTTGAGAAGAGCGGTGATGCGGTGTGCCATGCAGGATCCTGATCGATTTGGTCGAGGATAATCCCCACCCGCGGAGGCGCTAGGCCCGTTTCGTGACACGCCTGTGACGCGGACGGGACGGGCCGTGCCCGCTGCGCGCCGACCTGCCGGACCAGACACGTTACCTCCTACGCAACCTGCTGAGAAAGAACCAAATTGCGTCCAAAACGGAGCAAATTGGCTTAACAGCATCGTAAGAGCTTCCATGGTAATCGCATGCCATGGCATTCGTGCGCCTTCTCTTCCGGCTCGGCTCGGCGGTCCTTTTGCTCGTGCTGCTTGCTGCCCGGCCTGCGGCTGCGGAGCATCAGACCGTGCCAAGCTACGCTCCGGCGTGCCATGCCGCGACCGACGCGGCGCGCAGTGTCGACGCAATGCGATCGCGCAACCCGTGGGTCTGCCAAAACAGCGGCTGGCACTCGTCTACGCCGGCCGCGTGGCTGCGCTTCGAGGCTGAAGACTGGCGTGGGCATAGCCTGCCCCGCCACTTCTTCACCCGCACAGCGCGCTTCCGGTCGATCACCTTCCACGTCTTCGACGCTGACGGCACTAGCCGCACCAGCCGGCTGACCAGCGCCGATGGCATCCCCTTCCCGTCCGGCCCGGTGTTCCAGCTGCCGCTGCCCGAAGTGACCGCCAAGACCACGACGATCCTCGTTCGGATCGAGGCGCCGCATTCGGTGCCGCTGCTCACCGAAGCGCGGATCACGCACGATCCGGGCAAGGCCGAATGGTCGCAGATCGACATGATGCTGCTCGCCTTCGTCGCCGGGATGCTGGTGCTGCCGCTGTTGTTCGACATCAGCTTCTTCGTGGTATTGCGCGAACGCTTCGTGGTGCTGCACGCCGCGATGGTGACCGCGATGATGACATACGTGCTGACGGCGGGCGGGCTTGTCTCGGCCTTCCTGACGCTGCCAGTTGCGCTGCTGGCGGTGCTCGCGCCGCTCTCGTGGGCGGTCGGCGCGGGGATTTCTGCGCTGTTCCTGGCGAACTTCCTCGAACGCGGCGCGCAGTCACGGCTGATGCGGCGATTCACTGTGGGGGCCGGGTGGTTCACGATCCTTGTGCCCGGCTTCTTCGCCTTGCAGATCGATGCGACCCAGCCGATCGACGATGTCGCCTATTTCATTACCTTCCTGCCGGGCATTTTCATTATCAGCGCGGCGGTGCTCGAAGCGGTGCTGCGCGGCAGCCGCTCGGCGCGCTTCATCTCGGTTGCCTGGCTGCCGATCATTATCGCCTCGATCGAACGCATGCTGCGCGGGCTGGGCGTGCATGTCGGCCCCTCAAGCCTCGACCAGATGATGTATGTCGCGATCGGCATTGAGGTGGTGGTGATCAGCCTCGCCATCGCCGACCGCTTCTTCGCCCTGCGCCACGAACGCGACGCCGCCTTGTCCGAGGCGAAGGTGCTCGAACAGATCTCGACCCGCGATTCGCTCACCGGCCTGATGAACCGCCGCGCCATCGAGGCACGCTTTGACGAGCTGCTGGCGCAGGGCTTCCACACTTTCGCGCTGGTCGATCTCGACCGCTTCAAGGCGATCAACGACCTCCACGGCCACCAGGTCGGCGATGCCGCGCTGATCGCCTGCGCCGGCGCGATCCGCGCATCCGGTGACCGCGATGCGGTGGCGGTGCGGTTGGGCGGCGAGGAATTCGTGGTGCTGCTGCGCGGTCCGCGCACGATCGAGCGTGCCGAGGCACTGCGGCAGGCCATCCCGATGCGCATTGCCAAGGAAGTCCCCGGGCTCGAACTACCGGTCACCGCCAGCATGGGCGTGGTGATGGTCGCCGATGCGAACCGCTACAAGATGGCCTTCGCCGAGTTCTACGCCCGCGCCGACGCGCTGATGTACGAGGCCAAGGCGTCAGGCCGAAACCGCATGGCTTACGAGCGCCTGACGGTGTTCACCGCAGCGCCCGAGAGCAGGCGCGAGGCTGACGAGCGCGCGGCTTAGTTTGTTTGCGGCCACCTAGCGGTGGTCTGACCCCCTACAAGAACGGCTCCAGCACCTCGGGCCGAACCCGGGCAAGCCGCCCGCTGACGCGGTCGATCATCGCCCAGCTGGTTGCCGCGCTGACGAGTCGCTTGCCCGACGCGTCCGTAAATTCCACCCGCCGCAGCGATTTCGCGCCCTGCGCGCCGCCCTCGATCCACGTCTCGGCCGTCACGCTTTCACCGAGCCCGATATTGCCGCGATAATCGATCTCGTGGCGCACCACGACCCAGAAGAACGCCGCGCGGTCCTCGGGTCTCGCCGCCGCGTCCCAATGCGCGGTCGCCATGTCCTGGATCCACTGCACCCACACCGTGTTGTTGACATGGCCAAGCTCGTCGATGTGCTCAGGCGCGGCGATGAAGGTGCGGGTGAAGCGGTTGGCCATGGGCGCAAGGCTAGTCCCGGCCCGCGCGGGCGACAAGCACGGCCAAGACTTTCTTAGCGGTCATCGCGTAATCCTGCTCCGGCAACAGCGGCAGACGAGGCGGCCCACAAATGTCCGATGAACAACCGACACGCAAGGATCGCGGCTTCAAGCCCGGCGTGAACTACATCCAGCCACCGGGCAGCAAGGGGAAAAGCCTTGTGATGACCCCTGAAGGCATCTTCGCCTATGAGGGCGGGGAGATGACCACGCTTGCCGATGCGGTCGATTTCTTCTGGGCGACGGTGGCGCAGGAACCGCGCGAATGGAATGTGGGCCTGCGCGGTTACGACTGGCTGCTAGCCAACGCCGCCGAGGCCGACCGCGAGGATGTGCGCCGCACATTGGGCTGGCTGGAGGGCGCGATTGGTCTCAAGGACCGCACCGCGGCAGTCGCGGCGTGCCGCTATCTCGCCGCGATGCCGCCGGTGTTGCTGGCGGCGGATTACGGCAGGCTGATGGCGATCTTCAACAGCCGCAAGGTCGGGATGGTGTGGCAGGTGACGCCCGATCTCGACAAGCGCCCGCTGCCCAGCGGCCCGATCCCGGTGTTCGGCAAGGAAGCAGGCTTCGGTCTGATCCGCGCGGTGCCGGAGCTTTACGTGAAGCTGGCGTTGTTCGGGCCCGAGATGAAAGCCATCGTCGCAAGGCTGGTGGAGGAAGCGATCCGCTACAACGTCTCGCTTCCCCCGGAACTGCTCAGTCTTGCGCCGTCATCGCCGACGCCTGACAGGTGAGGTCATTGCTCCCCCTCCCGCAAGCGGGGGAACTTACTTCCCGTCCGTCTTCGGGGCCATCCCCATCTGCCACAGGATGAAGGCGAACTCCTCCGCCGTTTCCTTCAAGGAATTCCAGCGGCCCGATTGCCCGCCGTGGCCTGCGCCCATGTTGGTCTTCATCACCAACAGGTTGTCGTCGGTCTTCACCTCGCGCAGCTTGGCGACCCACTTGGCGGGCTCCCAATAGGTGACGCGCGGATCATTCAGCCCGGCGGTAACCATCAGCGGCGGATAGGCCTTGGCCACCACCTGATCATAGGGCGAGTACGACAGCATATAGGCAAACGCCGCCTTGTCAGTGATCGGATTGCCCCATTCCTGCCATTCGCCCGGGGTGAGCGGGAGCTTATCGTTGAGCATGGTGCCGACCACATCGACGAACGGCACGTGCGCCACGACCGCGCCGTATTGCGACGGGTCCTGGTTGATCACCGCCCCCATCAGCTCGCCGCCCGCCGAGCCGCCGCTGGCGGTGACCATGCCTTGCGCCGTAAAGCCCTTGGCGATCAGGCCCCGGCCCGCGTCGACGAAATCGTTGAAGGTGTTCATCCGCTCGAACAGCTTGCCCTGCAGATACCAGCGCCGCCCGAGATCGTCCCCGCCGCGGATGTGGGCGATGGCATAGGCAAAGCCGCGGTCCACAAGGGAGAGGCGCGAGGTCGAGAAGCCCGGCGGGATCGCGTAGCCATAGGCGCCGTATGCATAAAGATGCAGCGGCCCCGGCCCCTTGATGCCGGCCTTCTCGAGGATCGCGGCGCGGTCCTTGCGCATCACGATGCTGACCGGCACCTGCGTCCCGTCACGCGCGGTGATAGTCACGCGCTCGGTGACGTATTTCGAAGCGTCGTAACCGCTCGGGATCTCCTGCGTCTTGAGCGTTTCGAACCCGCCAGTCTTGACGTCGTAATCTATCACCGTGCTCGGCGTCACCATGCTCTGGTAGGCGAGGCGCAGCTTGCTGACGTCATATTCGGGGTTGTTCGAAAGGCCTGCGGTGTAGCTGGCTTCCGGGAAGGTGATCGGGGTGATCTTCGACGGCGCGGCGTATTGGCGCAGCTGGATCTGGTCGAGCCCGCCCAAGCGCCCTTCGGTGACGAAGAAGTCCTTGTAGAGGTCGAAACCGGTCAGATAGAACTCATCCGACCCCGCGATCACCGTCTGCCAGTCAGCGGGCGTCTTGAGCGGCGCCTTGGCGAGGCGGAAGTTGATGTGCTCGTCGTTGGTCCACACCCACAGGTCGCCGTCACGCACGTCGACCGAATATTCGACGCCCTTCTTGCGCGCCTTCACCAGGATCGGCGTCGCGGTCGGGTTGGCGGCGGGCACCAGCCGCACTTCGCTCGTTTCGTTGTCGCCCGTCGCGATCACCAGCCAGTCTTCCTGCGCGGTCAGCCCGGTGCCGACGCTGAAGCTCTGGTCCTCCTCCTTGTACAGGGTGACGTCGCTTTCCGCAGGCTGGCCGATCACGTGAAGCTTGGCCTCCAGCGTGCGCCATTCCTCGGTCGAGGGGCCGTAGACCAGCGCGGTATCGCCCGCGACCCAGATGAGGTCGCTGCGCAGGTTGGTGATGACGTCGGGGAGCAGCTCGCCGGTCTGCAGATCCTTGATCCGCGCGGTGTAGCGCTCCGACCCGTCGGTGTCGGTCGAGAATGCGAGATAGCGCTCGTTCTGGCTGATTGATGCGGCGCCAAGGCGGAAATATTCCTTGCCGTCTGCCAGCACGTTCTCGTCGATCAGCAGCTCGGCCTCACCGCCCGCGACGGCTTTGCGCCAATGCTTTCGGTACTGCGCGCCTTCCTCGAACTCGCTCCAGTAGAGGTAGTCGCCGTCCTTCTGCGGGACCGTGGATTCGTCCTCCTTGATACGGGCGCGCATTTCCTTGAACAGCGCCTCGGTCAGCGGGGTCTGGGCTGCCATCTTCGCTTCGAAATAGGCGTTCTCCGCCTTGACGTGATCGAGCACATCCTTGTCGTCCACCACCGGGTAGGACTTGTCATACAGCCAGTCATACGGGTCTTCGACGGTGATCCCGTGCACGGTGTAGGTGTGCGGGCGCTTCTGCGCGACCGGCGGCTTGATCTCGGTAGACGTTTTCGGGGCGGCGGCGGCGGCGCCAGAAGTCGCGGTCGTAGTGGTCACGTGTTGAGAATCCTCGGTGGCGGCGGCCTTTGCGGCCGGTGCAAAGGTGGTGGCGGCAAGTGCCCAGACAAGTGCGGGGACAAGAGCAGAGGTGCTGATCGGACGGATCATGTGATAGTGTTCCCTGGTGGAAAGACGCGAGGCGAAGGCCTATACTGGACGTTCTAGTGATACATTCAAACGCGGCAAGGCCCGCGCCGCTCCCGAGGATCGAAGACATGTTGATGCAAACGCCAAAGCTCTCTGGTTCGGCCCGCCTTGCCGCCCTGCGCGAAGAGCTGAAGCGCCGCGGCCTGACTGGCTTCGTGGTCCCCATCTCGGACGAACACATGAGCGAATATGTCGGCGACTATGCGCAGCGCCTTGCATGGCTGACCGGCTTTCGCGGATCGGCAGGGTTTGCCGCGGTCACGCTCACCCACGCCGCGATCTTCGTCGACGGGCGCTACACAGTGCAGGTGCGCGAGCAGGTCGACGGGAACCTGTTCGAATATCGCGCCGTCCCCGGCGACACCTTGGCGGGATGGCTCGCCGAAGTGTCCGAAAGCGGCGCGCGGATCGCCTATGATCCGTGGCTCCACACCTATGCTTTCGCCGAGGCGCTGGAGGCGAAGCTTGCCAGCAAAGCCATCGCGCTGGTTGCGGAAGGCAGCAATCCTTTGGACGCAGTCTGGCCCGATCGCCCCGAGCCCTCGCCCGCGCAGGCTATCATCCATGACGAGGCGCTCGCCGGGCGCTCGTCTGCCGACAAGCGCGCTGCGGTCGCCGACTGGCTGGTCAAGGAAGGCCACGATGCGGTGGTGATCCCCGCGCTCGATTCGGTCGCATGGCTGCTCAACATCCGCGGCGCGGACGTCGCGCACACCCCCGTCGCGCTCTCCTATGTCATCGCCCACAAGGACGGCAGCGCCGAACTGTTCATCGCGCCCGAAAAGATCACGCCCGAGCTGACCCGCCATCTGGGCAACGCAGTGACGATCCGCGACCGCGCTGCGTTCGAAGGCGCGCTGACGGGCGAGCTTTCCGGCAAGAGCGTCGCCATCGACCCCGATTTCGCCGTCGCGGGCATCGCTTTGGGCCTCAAGGCGGGCGGCGCGCAGTTCGCCTTCAAGCAAGACCCGACGATCCTCGCCAAGGCCGTGAAGAACCCCGCCGAACAACAGGGCCACCGCGACGCACAGGCGCGTGACGGCGCTGCGGTGACCCGGTTCCTGCGCTGGCTGGAGATCGAGGCCCCCAAGGGCGGCATCGATGAACTTGCCGCCGCTGCCCGCCTGCAAGCCTTCCGCGAGGAGGACGCCGGCCTGCGCGACCTCTCGTTTGACACCATCTCCGCCGCCGCCGGTCACGCCGCGCTGCCGCACTACAAGGTGGACGAGGAGAGCAATATCCCGGTTCCGCCGGGCTCGATCTACCTGGTCGATTCGGGCGGCCAATACACCGACCAGTTCGGGGGCGGCACGACCGACATCACCCGCACCGTATGGATCGGGACACCGGACGGACTGGGGACGCCGACGCCCGAAATGCGCGACCGCAACACGCGGGTGCTCAAGGGCCACATCCAGATCGCCCGCGCGGTGTTTCCGCAAGGCACCGCTGGCGGCCAGCTCGATGTGCTGGCGCGGCAATATCTGTGGGAAGCGGGCGTCGATTACGCCCACGGCACCGGCCACGGGGTGGGCAGCTTCCTCGCCGTGCACGAAGGCCCGCAGCGCATCGCCAAGCCGGGCGGCGGGCAGGCAGGAACCGCGCAGGAATTGTTTGCCGGGATGATCCTCTCCAACGAGCCCGGCTATTACAAGCCGAACGCCTTCGGCATCCGCATCGAGAACCTCGTGCTGGTCGAAGAACGCCAGATTGCGGGGGCGGAAGGGCGCTGGCTCGGCTTCGAGACGCTGACCTATGTGCCGCTCGACCGCAAGCTGATCGAAAAGGGCCTGCTGACCGCGGACGAGATCGCGTGGGTAGACGGCTACCATGCCAAGGTGCGCGCGCTGCTGGCGCCGCAGTTGGCGGGCGAGGACCTGGCGTGGCTGGAGCGGGAAACCCTCCCCCTTTAACCCCCGCCCCGGGCTCGACCCGGGGCTCGGCTCTCTTGCGCAAACGCAACCCATTGAAACAGAAGCTGGGTCCCGGCTCAGGCCCGGGACGGGGTGAAGTGCGCTTGTTGGAACGCCGATGTTCCGCTAATGTTCTCCTGCACCGAGTCGCACTGGGCGACCAAATCAGGGAGGAAACACGATGATTGGCTATGTCACCCTTGGCACCAACGACCTGCCACGCGCTGCGGCGTTTTATGATGCGCTGGCGACCCATTTCGGGGTCGGGCGGATGATGGATACCGAAGCGTTCATCGCCTGGGGCGAATGGGACGGCGCGCCCGGCATCGCGGCGACCAAGCCCTTCGACGGCGAGCCCGCCACCGTGGGCAACGGCGTGATGGTGGCGATGCAGGTCGAAAGCCCCGAGAAAGTCCACGCGATCTACGACACCGCGATCGCCCACGGGGGAAGCTGCGAAGGCGCCCCCGGGCCGCGCGGCGACGACGGCTTTTACGCGGGCTATTTCCGCGATCCCGACGGCAACAAGCTCAACGCCTTCTGCATGGTGGCAAAAGCTGCGAGCGTGCCCGAAACCTGAGGGTCGCCAGACCCGTGTCAGCGCGTTCCAGAGGGGCTCCAGCGCGGTCTAGACCCCTGTTAGACCCCCTCCAGACCCCCGCCAAAAGCGATGTTTCACGTGAAACATTGCGTTTGGGGTCAGCGCATCAACCCGCCGATGAGGTTGCGGACGAACCTGCCAACGATCGGCCCGGCCAGATCGGTCGCGATCGATCCGACCGCCGACGTGACGCCCGAGGCCACCGGATTGGCGCGGCTTTTCTTGCCGAGCATCTTCGATGCCGCGGCTCCCGCCGCCCCGCCCAGCGCGACCTTTGCGCCCTGGCTGAACGCCTTGCCCCACAGGCTCGGGCTCTTCCTCGCCTGACCCCGCACTGCCTCCTCGCCGTCTGCCTCGACCTCCTCGGCGGTGGCGGCGGCATCGGCGGCCTTGGCGGCGAGCACTTCGGCGGCGCTCTCGCGATTGGCGAGGGTATCGTACTTGCCCTCCAGCGGGCTAATCGACTGAATTATCGCGCGCTCCTTCGGCGTGACCGGCCCAAGGCGCGACCGCGGCGGCTTGATCAGCGTGCGCTCAACGATGGTCGGCGCGCCGTCCTCGTCCAGCGTCGAGACCAGCGCCTCGCCGACCTTCAGCTCGGTGATCGCGGTTTCGACATCAAGCTTGGGATTGACCCGGAAGGTCTCCGCCGCCGCCTTGATCGCCCGCTGGTCGCGCGGCGTAAAAGCGCGCAGCGCGTGCTGCACCCGGTTGCCCAGCTGGCCTGCAACTTTCTCAGGGATATCAATGGGATTCTGCGTGATGAAATAGACCCCCACGCCCTTGGAACGGATCAGCCGCACCACCTGCTCGATGGTATCCATCAGCGCATCAGGAGCCTCGTTGAACAGGAGGTGCGCCTCGTCGAAGAAGAACACCAGTTTCGGCTTCTCGGGATCGCCGACTTCGGGAAGCGTTTCAAACAGTTCCGCCAGCAGCCACAGCAGGAACGTGGCGTAAAGCTTGGGGCTGCGCATCAGCTTGTCGGCGGCAAGCACATTCACATAGCCGCGCCCTTGGTCGTCAACATTCAGGAAATCGTCGATTTCGAGCGCCGGCTCGCCGAAGAAATGGTCCGCGCCCTGCGCCTCGAAACTCAGCAATTGGCGCTGGATCGAGCCGACCGAGGGCTTGGTGACATTGCCATATTTCCCTGACAATTCAGCGGCATTCTCGTTCGCCCAGGCGAGCATCGCGGCCAGATCGGCAAAGTCGAGCAGCAGCAGCCCGTTATCATCGGCATGGCGGAAGACGATCTGGAGCACGCCTTCCTGTGTCTCGTTGAGGTCGAGCAGGCGGGACAGCAGCAGCGGGCCCATCTCGGAAACCGTGGTGCGGATCGGGTGGCCCTGTTCCCCGTACAAGTCCCAGAAAATCACCGGATTATCGGCATAGGCGTAATCGGTAATGCCAAGCTCCTTGGCGCGGCTTTCCAGCTTGTCGGCATGTTTGAACGTCGGCGATCCCGGCATCGCAATGCCCGACAGGTCGCCCTTCACGTCGGCGACGAACACCGGCACGCCGGCGGCCGAGAAGCTCTCGGCGATGCCCTGAAGGGTGACGGTCTTGCCCGTCCCCGTGGCGCCCGCAACCAGCCCGTGGCGGTTCGCCCGGCTCAGCAGCAGCGCCTGCCGCGATCCTTCCTCGCCCAGCCCGAGGAATATCTCGCCCGCGATCTCTGCCATGCTCGTATACCCCTTCATTCAAATGTCCCCGCGCGATGTGCAGGGGCCGGGCGCGGCGGTCAAGTTCTCGACAGGCGCGGCAAATGGGCTAAGGAATGCGGCATGGCTCAGCCAGTGCCGTTTGTCCTCCTAGATGATGCCCGCGCCGGAGACGGTGCGGCCGATGCGCTGCTCTACGAGGCCCCGCGCGCGCTGTTTGTCGCCCACCGCCCCGAGGCTGTCGAAGGCGTGCTGGCCGAGGCCGAAGCGGCGCGGCAGGCAGGCGGCGGATCGCTCGCGGGCTACATCGCTTACGAGGCTGGACTGGCCCTGGAGCCCAAGCTTGCGGCGCGGGCGGCAGCGCGGAGCGGCGCTATGGGCCCGCTGGTGTGGCTCGGGCTGTTCGATGCTCCGCGCCGCATCGCCGCCGCCGATGTGCCCTCATGGCTGGAGGCCCGAGCGGAAGGCCCCGGAACACTCGGCCCGCTGGAACCGCAGCTATCCCCCGGCGGGTATGCGGCGGCCTTCGCGGCGCTCAACGAGGCGATCCACGCAGGCGACATCTATCAGGCGAACCTCACCTATCCGCTCGCCGGATCGTACCGGGGCGATCCGGTCGGGCTCTACGCGGGCCTGCGCGACGCCGCGCGCGCGGGCTATGGCGGGCTGATCTTCGACGGGTCGCACTGGCTGCTCAGCTTCTCTCCCGAGCTGTTTGTCGCGCTCAATGGCGCCGAGGCAAAGGTCAAGCCGATGAAGGGCACCCGCCCTCGCATGGTCGAGGCGGAGGCTGACGCGGCGATGGCGCAGGACCTTGCCACCTCGGTCAAGGACCGCGCCGAGAACCTGATGATCGTCGACCTGATGCGCAACGATCTCGCCCGCGTCGCACAAGCCGGCAGCGTCCATGTCGATGCGCCCTTCGCGGTCGAAAGCTATCCGACGGTCCACCAGATGGTCTCGACCGTGCGCGCCCGCCTCGCGCCGGGGCATGGCGCGATGGATCTTGTGCGCGCGCTGTTCCCCTGCGGCTCGATCACCGGCGCGCCGAAAATCCGGGCGATGGAGCTTCTGACCGAGGTCGAGCGCGACGCGCGCGGGGCTTACTGCGGCGCCATCGGGCGAATCGATGCAGACGGTAACGCCGCCTTTAACGTGGCGATTCGCACCCTGCGGCTGACCCCGATCGAGAACGGACAGGGAAGCGCGGTGCTCGGCATCGGTTCGGCGATCGTCGCCGATAGCGAGGCGATGTCCGAGCGGCGCGAATGCGAGGTCAAGGCGGGCTTCCTGCGCCGCGCCGCGCCGGGCCTGCCCGCGCCGACCTGCGATCTGATCGAGACCATGCGGTTCGAGCCCGAGAGCGGAATCGCGCTGCTCGAAGAGCACCTCGCGCGGATGAAAGAGAGCGCGGGGCAGCTAGGTTTCGTCTTTGATCGCCATACGCTGAGGAACCACATTCAGGCGGTATGTTTCGAGCTTGAGGCCCCTGCCAAAGTGCGGCTGCTGGTCTCGCGCAGCGGGGCAAGCGCGCTCGAGACCGCGCCGCTTCCAGCCGCGCCGACGGGGCCCGTGCGGGTGGCAGCGCTTCCCCATCCACTCGATCCGTCGGACTGGCGGCTGATGCACAAGACCTCCGACCGCGGCTTTTACGAGGAAGCGGCGACAGCGGCCCGGTCGCTCGCCGCCGAAGAGGCGCTGCTGGTGCGCGGCGACGGCCTAGTGACCGAAGGCAGCTACACCTGTGTCTTCGCCCAAGGCCCCGATGGCGTGCTGCTGACCCCGCCCACCCATCTTGGCCTCCTCCCCGGCGTGCTGCGCGCAAGCCTTATCGCGGACGGCAAGGCGCGCGAGGCGGAACTTACGCTCGGTGATCTGGCGGACGGCTTCTGGATTGGCAATGCGGTTCGCGGGCTGATGCGGGCGACCCTCGTCTGACGCGTTCGCGCTTCGACAAGCCCGGCATGAACGGCTAGGGGGCGATCATGCCTGACATCAAAATCCTCTACGAAGACGGCGAGGCGCTCGTCATCGACAAGCCCGCCGGCCTCAGCGTCGACCGTCCGCGCAAGGGCGGGGCGAGCCTCGAAGATCATCTCGAGCAGCTGAAGCTCGGCTTCCAGCGCCCGCCGGTCGCGGTGCACCGGCTCGATACCGACACGAGCGGTTGTCTGCTGCTGGCGCGCAATCCCAAGGCGCTGGCGCGGTTCAACAAGGCGTTCGAGGAGCGTGCGGTGGCCAAGACCTACCTCGCGATTCTCGCTGGCCATCCGCCGGGGACGCAAGGGACGATCGAGCTTTCGCTGACCAAGATCAGCTCGGCCGAAAAGGGCTGGCGGATGATCGCGGCGAAAAAGGGCAAGGTGGCCGTCTCGCACTGGGAGCTGGTGCGCGAGCTTGGCGCCAATAGCCTGATCCGCTTCCGCCCCGAAACCGGCCGCACCCACCAGCTGCGGGTGCACGCGCTCAAGGGTCTGGGGCACCCGCTGCTCGGCGATCCGGTCTATGGCGCAGGGGCGGTTGCAGGGGCGAAGCGCACCATGCTGCACGCCGAGAGCCTCACCGTAACGCGCGCCGGCAAGCCGCCGATTCAAGCCCGCGCGCCGCTGCCGGCGGACTTCCTCGCATTCGGGGCGACCGATGAATGACGAGCCCGATCAGGACGCACCCGAACCGCTGACCGCCCGCGCGCTGAGGCTGGCGAGCGAGAGCTTTCTCGCCGGCTCAGGTCCCGGCGGGCAGAACGCCAACAAGGTCGCCACCGAGGTGGAGCTGCGCATCAATATTTACGCCCTGCGTCTGTCGCCCCCGGTCTTCGCGCGGCTGCGGACGCTGGCGGGTGCGAAGCTGGCTGGGAACGGCGACCTGATCGTCAATTCCAAGGCCCACCGCACGCAGGAAGCCAATCGCCAGGATGCGCGGGTGAAGCTGTCCGCGCTGCTTGAGGAGGCCCAGACCGAGCCCAAGCGGCGGGCGAAAACCCGCCTCAACCGGATCGGCAAAGCCGAGCGCTTGAAGGGCAAGAAGGTGCGCGGAACGGTCAAGGCGAACCGCGGCAAGCCGCAAGCTGGAGACTGGTGAGCCGCCTTGACTTTTCTCCGTGAATCGGCGAGAGGCGCGCCCGTGTGCGGTGTGCCGGGTGATCCGGGCGCGCCGCGTTTATGCTTTTGACGCCCGTGAGCAGCACCTTGCGGGCCGACCCAGTTGACAGGAAACCGCCATGGCGAAGCCCACCACCGTCAAGATCCGCCTCGTCTCGAGCGAGGGCACCGGCTTCTTCTACGTGACCAAGAAGAACCCGCGCAACATCACCGAGAAGATGAGCTTCCGGAAGTATGATCCCGTCGCGCGCAAGCACGTCCAGTTCAAGGAAGCCAAGATCAAGTAAGATCGGCTTCCCGCGCGCCTGATTGAACGAGAGCGGGCGCGTTAATTCATCGACAGTTCAAGCCCTGCGCCTTAGGCGCGTCGGCATGAAAACACATTTCTCCCCCTCCCGCACTCTGTTGCTCGGCCTCGGTGCCGGAGCGCTTGCGCTTGGCCTTGCCCCCGGCACTCCCGCTTCGCTGACGCAGCCCGCCGCCGCCCAGAGCGCCGGTCAAAGTTCGGGGCAATCCGGCGACCTCGACCGTGTCGTGGGCGCGCTGCGCACGATCTCGACGATGCGGGCCGACTTCACCCAGACTGACCGACAGGGCACGACGTTGCGCGGGGTGATGACGCTGAAGCGTCCCGGCAAGATCCGCTTCGATTACGGCAAGGACGCCAATTTCCTTGTCATCTCCAACGGCAAGTCGCTTTTCGTGGTCGACTATGAGGTTGCCCAGGTTGAACGCTGGCCGATCGGCAATTCGCCGCTCGGCGCGCTGTTCGATCCCGACAAGGACGTGAAGCGTTTCGGCAAGCTGGTAAAGACCGGCAACCCCGATGTGCTGAGCGTCGAGGTGCGCGATCCCAAGAAGCCCGAATTCGGCATGATCACCATGATCTTCGTAAAAAACGCCTCGGCCCCAGGTGGGTTGCAGCTCACCCACTGGGTGGCGCTCGACGCACAGAACAACCGCACCCGGGTCCAGCTGTCGAACCAGAAGTACGGAGTCGCGGTCGCCGACAGCACCTTCACCTTCAAGGACCCACGCCGCTCAACTCGTCGTCCGGGATGAACCGAAGCAGGCCGAACGGTTGTACGAAAGCGACAGGACTGGTCCGCTGTTCATCGGAATGAAAGGCTGAATCGGCTATTTGTTGTCAACGAGACGGGCCGAAGGGAGGTTTCCCCCCTGTTGCCCACCCTTCACCAAGGCCTGTCTTGTACAAGCGTGACGAACGCTCCATGGAACCCTCGACCCACCGCCCCCGGGTCGAGGGTTTTTGGTTTTTGGGGGCTTGTTTCGCCTCCGTTATGCGCAAAGGCGCGCTCGCGGTTGATCGCTGGATCGGTCGCAACGCGACCGCAAACCCGAACGGCCGCCGCGCCTCATAGCGCGAAAGCCAAGCCGGCCGGACGGCCCGCGCCCGGCGCCTGAGGGCAAAAACAAAAGGGCCTTTAATTCTCCCAGCCAAACGCCCTGCGGACGATCGAGTAGATCACATTCTGCTCGATCACGCCGCGGGCGCGGCTTGCACCGGGACCGGTGGCGAACAGGGCGACGTCCTCGCCCCCATGGGTTTCGGCGCCGGTGGGCACGGCCGCCTGTTGGATCGCGGCGACCCCGGTGGCCGGCACCGCACGCTCGCCGCGCAGCGCGCCCGGACCATTGGCATAGCCGAGCGTCGTGTAAGGCTTGCCGTCCGCTGCCAGCACCGGCGAGGTGCCATCGCCGCCATCCTCACCGCGCCCCGCAGGCGGGACCACCAGCCCGAGAATATCATTCCCGCGCTGCGGATAGCCTGCAATGGTCAGCACGTGGCTGTGATCGGCGGTCACCATGATCAGCGTGTCTTTGGGATCGGTGTGGTCAACCGCCCATTGCACCGCCCGCGCGAACTCGACCGCTTCTTCCAGCGCATATCCCGCCTGGCCCGCATGGTGCGCGTGGTCGATCCGTCCGCCCTCGACCATCAGGTAGTAACCGTCCTGATCGGACTTCAGCCGCGCGATGGCCTGCGCGGTCATGTCGGTCAGGGTCGGCTCAGGCGAGTCCGCTTTGCGATCCACCATGAAGGTCATGTGGCTGGGATTGAACAGGCCAAAGACCGGCTTGTTCATCGGCGCAGCGGCGAGGCCGGCCGCGTCCTTCACGACCACGCCGCCGTTCTTCGCAGCCCATTGCGCGGGCAAGTCTGCCGCTGCATCGGCGCGGCGCCCGCCGCCGCTCTTGCCGTAAAACATCGCAGTGCCGCCCCCCAAGGCGACGTCGAACGTTGCCTCGGCTAATTGCAGCGCGATGTCCTTGCACCCCTGCCCTTGCTGGTCGGCGGGAATGTTGCTGTCCGCCTCCCAATCGCGATCAGCCGAGCGCGAATAGACGCTCGCCGGGGTTGCGTGGGTGATGCGTGTGGTGGTGACGATGCCCAATGCGAGCCCGCGGCGCTTCGCTTCCTCGCCAAGCAAGGGCAGCGGATGCGCCAGCGCGTCCTTGCACACGCCCTTTTCTGCCTCCGGCCCGATGCCGAGCACTCCGATGCGGGTCTTGACGCCCGAATGCATGGCGGTCGCGGTCCCCGCGCTGTCGGGCACCTGCGCATTGGTGTTGTAGGTCTTCACAAGCGCCACATTGGGGAATTTCTCGAAGCTGAGCGAGTTCTCCTCGCCCGTCTCGCCGCGCTTCTGCCCATCATAGATGCGCGCAGCGGTGATGGTGGAGATGCCCATGCCATCACCGATGAACAGGATAACGTTCTTTGCCTTGGGTTCTGCCGGCGGCGCGCGGTGCTTGTCCCTGGCAATGGCCGGAGTGGCGGCGGTGCTGGCGAGAAGCAGGGCGGCAAGGATAGTGCGGGTCATGGCAAGGCTCCGATTGGCTGGCCCCGGCTCTATCGCGCCGCAGTGCGTCGATAAAGTGAAAGCTAGAAGTTTCGCGCTGGGACAACTAAGTCCGCCTCATGCTGACCGTAGCCACCTGGAACATCAACTCCGCGCGCCTGCGCGTGGGCCTCATCGACAAGCTTCTGACCGAGGCTTCGCCTGACATCCTGTGCCTGCAGGAGATCAAGTGCGAGAGCCACCTGTTCCCGGCCGAGGCGCTCGCCGCGCTAGGCTACGTCCATCAGGCGGTGAGCGGGCAGAAGGGCTACCACGGCGTTGCCACGGTGAGCCGTGTTCCGATCCGCGAAGTCACCCGGCACGACTGGCAGGACAATGGCGAAGCGCGGCACATCGGGGTTGAGGTGGTTGGCAAGGATGTGCTGATCGAGAATGTCTATGTCCCCGCTGGCGGCGATGTGCCCGATCGCGAGGTAAACAAGAAGTTCGGCCAGAAGCTCGATTTTCTCGGGCGGATGATCAAGTGGGCGGGCACAATCGACCGCCCGACTTTGATCGTCGGCGATTTCAACATCGCGCCGCTCGAAAGCGACGTGTGGAGCCACAAGCAGCTTCTGAAGGTCGTCAGCCACACAGCCGTAGAGGTCGAGACCTTGGGCAGGTTCCGTGACGCGCACGGCTGGGTCGACATCGGCCGCGAGCACGTGCCGCACCCCGGGCGCTATTACAGCTGGTGGAGCTATCGTAATCCGAGCTGGCAGGAGAATGACAAGGGCCGCCGTCTCGACCACATGTGGGCCTCGCCCGAGCTGGCGAAGCAGGCGACCGGGCACCGCGTATTGGAAGAGGCGCGCGGCTGGACGCAGCCGTCCGATCACGTGCCGCTGATCACGGAATTCGACCTCTGATCGAGCCCCCCGCTTCTGGCCCGTCGCCTTCACGCCGCGCGGCGCAAGCTGTGGACGCGCTGCGCCACGGCTGGCCGCTGGCGTTCGAGGGCGGCCAAGAGAAGCCGATTGTTCTGCTCCCGGTCGAAACCGCCATCGCGCAAGGGGCCACCGCCCCGCGAATGCTGATCTCCGCCGCGCGCGCCGCCACCTTGAAGCTCGCCAATCAGCGCGAGGCGGCTGTACCCCACGCCCCAGTGCTGATCGCGGGCGGCGAGGACTTCACGCTTCGCGATGCCCTGCCGGTCGCCGATCCGGCGCTCGATCTTGGCAATCCCCTGAAAGGCCCGTTCAAGGCGGTAAGCCTCCACTGGGCCGAAACCGCTGCCGCTGCGCTGGAGCTCGCGCGGATCGCAGGGATCCTCCCTGCCTTCCTCGTCGATCCCGAGGGCGCAGGCGAGGCGGTGCCGATCGCGCCGTCCGACCTAGCCGCCTATGCGAACGCAGGGGCGCTCAGGATCGTCACCCGCGCGCGCCTGCCGGTCTCGGCCAGCGAGGACGCCGAGATCGTCGCCTTCCGCTCCTCCGCCGACCTGCGCGAACACGTGGCGCTGATCATCGGCAAGCAATCGGGTGACCGCCAGCCGCTCGTCCGGCTGCATTCTGAGTGCCTCACCGGCGACATCTTAGGCAGCCTCAAGTGCGATTGCGGCCCGCAGCTCGATGCCGCGCTGCACGCGATGGCGCATGAGGCGCGGGATTCGGGCGGATGGGGCGTGCTGCTCTACATGCGGCAGGAGGGGCGCGGGATCGGGCTCGTCAACAAGCTGCGCGCCTATCGCCTTCAGGACCAGGGCTTCGACACGGTCGAGGCCAACCAGCGCCTCGGCCTGCCCGACGAAGCGCGCGATTTTCCGGTGGCGGCGCGGATGCTGGAACTGCTGGGCGCGCGGTCGATCCGTCTGCTGACAAACAACCCCGCCAAGGTCGCGGCGCTTCAAGCTGCGGGCATCACGGTCAGCGAGCGCGTCCCCCACCAGCTCCCCGAAAACCCGCACAACGCCCGCTACCTGGCGACCAAGCGGGATCGCTCGGGGCATCTGCTGATTTAACGCTGCTCGTACTGTTTGATGCCGGCTGCGATCTTGTTGCCCTTCATTGCGATCCGCGAGCCGGTCCAGTCGGCGAGGAACACGCTGCTGCGTGACAGGCCGGGGACGAAGCGGGCCTCGTTGTTCTCGACTTGCAGGCCGTCCGAGGGATGGAGCAGGTCTTCCGCGCCCAAGGCGATGAAGGCGGAGTAGTTCTCCTTGTCGCGGCCTTGCACGAACCAGTTGTCCGCGATCCGGCCGACGCTGCCCGCGGGAAGGTCGATCATGTAGTTGGTGGTGCGCCCGTTCGCGTCATCGAAGCTGTTGTTCTCGATCGTGACCGAGCCCGCGCGCGCCTTCAGGTAATGCCCGCCGGTGCCGCGCTCGAAGCGGCTTTCGCGGACCGTCAGCGAGCCGTAGTCGCCGACATAGAGCGAATGCGCGCAGCCCGCGTCGTTCTCGCAGGTTCCCAGCCCCGTGAAGGTCGATCGGGTGATGTAGATGCGGCTGCCCGGATCATCGGCAGTGAGGATGCCCTGCTGGCTGTTCTCGAACCGCGCATAGGCGACGTTGAGCGCGCCCTTCTCGAGCCGGATTCCGGCTCCGTTGCCGTCCGCCACGCGCAGGTTGCTGAAGGTGAGGCCGCGGATCTCGGCGCCCGTGCCGCGCAGCACTAGCGCAGCCTTGCCCTCGCAAGAGCGGCCCGCGAAGGTCACGCTGCCGGGCTCAGTCGCTTCGTAGACGATCACGCCTTCCTGCTGCACCGCGCACTGACGATAGGTGCCGGGCGCGATGCGGATCGTCGCGCGGGCGTTGCCGACGGCGTTCACCGCTTCCTGCAAAGTGTCGTAGCTGCGCCCGCTCTCGACCACCGTGAAGGCGTTCGGGACAGGCTGGGCCATGAGCACGGCCGTGGGCAGCGCGATGGCGGCGGCGAGTGCGTTGAGCGCCAAGGATGGCTTGCGGAAGGTCGGCGTCATGGGCGCCAACTTACCGCGCAATGGTTAAAGCACCATTTGCCGCTTGGCGGCAGGGCAGGAGCTTGGTTAAACCAACCGCTGATCAATTCCACAGGAGAACCCCACCATGCGTAGATCCAAGTCCTTTGCCGTGCTGTCGGCTTGTGCGCTGATGCTCGCCGCCTGCGGCAGTGCCGACGATGCGTCGAGCGAAGCCAACGCCGACACCGTCGAGATGCCCGCCGACACCGCGCTCGCGCCGGTGAGCGAGGCGCCTGTCGCCGATCCGTCCGCCACCGCCACCGACGCGCCTGAAGCCGCCGTGCCCGAGGCGACCGCGACCGAGGCTGGCGATGCCGCCGCCGATGTTGCCGCCAAGGCCGCGGCTGCCGCCGAAGCACCCGCCGAGTAAGCGCGGCGCGTATGCTGCCGCGCCGTCCGCTCGCCGCCGCGCTTGCGCTCGTTCTCCCGCTCGCTGTGGCGAGTTGCGGGAACGATGCGGCGAGCGCGCCGGGCGGCGTGAGCCCGGGCGAAGCCAAGGCGCTCGACGATGCAGCCTCGATGCTCGACGAGCGCCAGCTGCCGCCCGAGGCGCTTCCGACTGATGGGCCGACCGGGGCGGCAACCCCAGCCGCGCCCGCCGAAATGACAGGCGACGCCCCGCCCGCACGCAATTAGCCGGGCCGGGCCTGCCCGCCTCCCGCGATCAAGGATCATGACGATGAATGCCCCCGCCAATCTCGCTGCTCCGCACAACGCCGGGATGGACGAGGAAACCTTCGAGCAGTTTGCCGAGCAACTTACCCGCTATGTCCGCGAACGCCTGCTCCCGGCCGAACAGCAGGTGATCGCCGAGGACCGCATCCCCGACGAGATTATCACGGAAATGCGCGAGATGGGCCTGTTCGGTCTCTCGGTGCCCGAGGAATACGGCGGCGCGGGGCTCAACATGACGCAATACGCCCGCGTCGTGAACATCATGGCCTATGCCGCGCCCGCCTACCGCTCGATCTTCTCGATCAACGTCGGCATGTTCGCAAGCGCGCTGAAGAACGGCGCGACGGAAGCCCAGAAGGCCGAGTGGTATCCCAAGATCGCCGAGGGACGTATCGCCTGCTTCGGCCTCACCGAACCGGGCTCGGGCAGCGATTCCGCCGGGCTCCAGACCACCGCTGTCGCCGATCCGGACGGCAACGGCTGGATCCTCAACGGCACCAAGCGCTACATCACCAACGCCCCGCACGCCGATGTCGCGCTGATCATGGCGCGTACCAGCAAGGAAGCGCTGCCCAAGAACGCGCACGTGTCCGCCTTCATTGTTCCGATGAACAGCGCAGGCGTGTCGCGCGGTTCGCCCGACAAGAAGATGGGCCAGTCGGGCTCGCACATCTCCGACATCATGCTCGACGATGTGCGCGTCCCGGGCGATGCGCTGCTCGGCGGCGAGACCGGCAAAGGCTTCGTCTTCGCGATGAAGAGCCTCGACAACGGGCGCATCTCGGTCGGCGCGGCGGCGACCGGCTATGCCCGCCGCGCGCTCGATTCGGCGCTGCGCTATGCCAACGAGCGCAAGGCCTTCGGTCAGCCGATCGCCAACTTCCAGCTGATCCAGGCGATGCTCGCCGACAGCGAGATCGAGATCTACGCCGCAGAAAGCATGATGGCCGACGTCACCGCCCGCGCCGACCGGGGCGAGAACATCCTCGTCAAGGCCGCCGCCTTCAAGGTCTTCGCTAGCGAGATGTGCGGCCGGGTGGTTGACCGCGTTGTGCAGATCTATGGCGGGGCAGGGTATCTCGCCGAATACGACGCCGAACGCTTCTTCCGCGATGCGCGCATCTACCGCATCTACGAAGGCACGACGCAGATCCTCCAGCTCCAGATCGCCAAGCACATGCTGCGCGAATGGGCGGCCAACGCCTGAGATGTACGATCTTCTCAATGACCTGAGCATCGTCGAAGTCTCCAGCTTCGTCGCCTCGCCCACGGCTGGCCTGTACTGCGCGCAGATGGGCGCGGAGGTCATCCGCGTCGATCACAAGGCGGGCGGGCTCGACTACAACCGCTATATGCTGACCCGTGAGGGCCGCTCCCTCTCGTGGGAGAACCTCAACCGCGCCAAGAAGTCCGTGGCGCTCGACCTGCAATCGGGCGAAGGGCGCGAGCTGCTGGTGGAGCTGGCTGCCAGCGTCGGCCAGTGCATCACCAATCTGCCCGAGCAGAGCTTTCTGAGCCACGCTGCCATGCAGGCGAAGCGCGCCGACATGATCTCCTTACGCGTCATGGGCTGGCACGATGGGCGCCAGGCGATGGACTTCACCGTCAATGCCGCCGCGGGCTATCCGTTAATGACCGGGCCAGAGGATTGGGACCCGGCGAGCGCGCCGCCCGTCAACCAAGTGCTCCCCGCTTGGGACTTCATCACCGGGGCCTACGGCGCCTTCGCGATGCTCGCCGCGCTCCACCACCGGGGCCGAACGGGCGAGGGGAGCGAGGTGCGCCTCCCGCTCGGCGACGTTGCGATCGGGACCATGGCGAACGCCGGACTGATGGCCGAGGTGCTCTACCGGGGCAGCGACCGCGAGCGGCTCGGCAACGCCATCTGGGGCGCGTTCGGGCGCGATTTCCGCAGCGGTGACGGGGTGCGCTTCATGGTGGCCGCGCTGACGCCCAAGCAGTGGGCCGGGCTGGTCAAGGCCATCGGGGTCGAGGCCGGAATTGCCGCCTTGGAGGCCGAGCACGGCGTTCGCTTTGCCGACGGCGACACGCCGCGCTTCCAGCACCGCGCCGCGCTGTTCGCGCTGTTCCAGCAGGCGGCGGAGGGCATGGACTACGCGGCGCTCGAAGCGCGCATGGCGGCGCAAGGCTGCACCTTCGAACGTTACCGCACCGCCTATGAGGCCGCGAATGATCCCGTGCTGGTCGCGAACAACCCGCTGTTCGGCCCTGCGCCCGCCAACCCTTCGGGCTTCGATTACCCCGCCACCCGCAGCTTCGCCAACCTTCCGGGCCGCGAGGCGGGCGACCCCGCCCCGGCGCCCTATCTCGGCGAGCATTCGGAAGAGGTGCTGGCAGACAAGCTCGGCCTTTCCTCGGGCGCGATCGGCAAGCTGGTCGATGCGGGGACGGTGGCGCTTTCAGACAAGGACAGGACATGACCAGACGCGCCGCCATCTGCACGCCGCTCCGGACCCCCGTGGGCAAGTTCCTCGGCGGGCTTGCGGGGCTCAACGCGGGCCAATTGGGCGCGGTGATTCTCAAGGCCTTGATGGAGCGCTCCGGCATCGATCCGTCGCGTGTCGACGATGTCGTCTTCTCCCAAGGCTACGGCAATGGCGAGGCACCCGCGATCGGCCACTGGAGCTGGCTGGCAGCGGGCTTGCCGCTCGAAGTGCCCGGCTTCCAGCTCGACCGGCGCTGCGGGTCGGGCGTGCAGGCCGTGGCGACCGCGGCGATGATGGTCGAGACCGGGATGGCCGACGTGGTGGTCGCGGGCGGTGTGGAATCGATGTCGAACGTCGAACACTATACCCTCGCTGCGCGCGGCGGCGTGCGGATGGGCGACATGGTGCTGCATGACCGGCTATCGCGCGGGCGGGTGATGAGCCAGCCGGTCGAACGCTTCGGGGTGATCACCGGGATGATCGAGACGGCGGAAAACCTCGCCAAGGATTACGGTATCACCCGCGAACAGGCTGACGCCTTTGCGGTACGCAGCCACCAGAACGCTGCCACGGCGTGGGCCGAAGGCAAGTTCGCCGAACAGCTCGTCCCGGTCGCAATTCCGCAGCGGAAGGGTGAACCCGTAGTGTTCGACCACGACGAAGGCTACCGCACCGACGCCTCGATGGAGACGCTCGGCAAGCTTGCCCCGATCGACGGGAAGCGCGACCCTGAAGCCATCGTCACTGCGGGCAATGCCAGCCAGCAAAACGACGCGGCGTCCGCCTGCCTGGTGGTCGCCGAGGACAAGCTCGAGGAACTGGGCCTCACCCCGATGCTGTGGTTCGGCGGCTGGGCTGCGGCGGGCTGCGACCCCTCGCGCATGGGCATCGGCCCGGTGCCTGCGGTGGAGCGATTGTTCGCGCGGCGCGGGTATTCGTGGGACGACATCGGGCTTGTCGAACTCAACGAGGCGTTCGCGCCGCAGGTGCTCGCTGTGCTCAAGGGCTGGGGCTGGTCGGACGACGATTCGCGCCGCGACATCCTCAACGTCAACGGTTCAGGCATCAGCCTGGGCCATCCCATTGGCGCCACCGGAGGCCGCATTCTCGCCGACATGGCTTACGAGATGCACCGCCGCGAAGTGCGCTATGGCCTTGAAACCATGTGCATTGGCGGCGGTCAGGGGATCGCCGCGGTGTTCGAGCGCGCAGCATGAGCTTCGAGGCCTGGATCGGGCGCGAGACGCGCGCGAAAGACCGCTTGGGCGAGGGGTTGGCGGCGCGCTGGCTCGCGACATTCGACCTGCCGCGCCCGCACCCGGCGATCATGCCGCAGGGAATTCACTTTGCGCTGTGCCCTCCGGAAGCGCCAACCGCCGCGCTGGGCGAGGACGGGCATCCGGCACGGGACGATGCACCCGATAGCTTCCTGCCGCCCTTCCCCCTGCCGCGGCGAATGTGGGCTTCCAGCAAGATCCACTTTCACGCTCCGATCGCCATCGGCGCAGTGATAGAGCAAACCAGCCGCATTGCCGCGATCAGCGAAAAGCAGGGCTCGTCCGGCCCGCTCGCGTTCGTTGATGTTTCACGTGAAACACGTTCCAATGGCACGCTGGCGGTGGTCGAAATCCAGTCTATCGTGTACCGAGAGGAGGCTAAACGGGGTGTGGAGCTCTCTCCGCCTCCCCTAAGCGATGCCAAGTTCGACCCCGCAGGCTGGGACGCGCATCGCAGCCTTGTGCCGGATGCGCGGCTGCTGTTCCGCTACTCAGCGCTGACCTTCAACACCCACCGGATCCACTACGACGCGCCCTATGCGAGTGAGGTCGAGCGGTATCGCGGCCTTGTGGTCCACGGCCCGCTGACCGCGAGCCTGCTGTTGCAACTCGCCGGGAGCGAACTGGGCGAGAACCGGCTGCGCAGCTTCGCTTTCCGCGGCCTCTCTCCGGCCATTGCTGGCGAGCCGCTGCATCTGGTGATGCGTAGGACCGAGGCGGGCTACGATCTTGCCGCCTTTGCCAAGGATGGCCGGCAGGTCACGCAGGCGAGCGCCGCCGTCTAGTCCAGCGCGACATCCTTGATCGGCTTCAACACCCCGTACTTCTCCTTGACCGGCTTCGTGCCGAGCTCGGGGAAGTCGATCGCCTCGGGCGCCTTGTGGGTGTCCGGGATGCGGCTGAGCAGGTCGCGGATCAGCGTTAGCCGCCCGCGCCGCTGGTCGTTGAAATCGACCAGGGTCCACGGCGCGTGTTTCGTATGGGTCGCCTTCAGCATCGCCTCGCGCGCCTTGGTGTAGTCGCCGTATTTCTCCCGCGCGGCGAGGTCGATAGGCGACAATTTCCAGCGCTTCAGGGGATCATCCAGCCGCTCGCGCAGCCGCGCCTCCTGCTCAGCCTGATCGGTGCCGAGCCAGTATTTGAACAGCAAGATGCCGTCGTCGATCAGCAGCTTCTCGAACGCGGGCGTCGCTTCCAGAAAGGCATCCACCTGGCTTTGCAAGGCATAGCCCATCACTTTCTCGACCCCGGCCCGGTTGTACCAAGAACGGTCAAACAGCACGATCTCGCCCGCGCTTGGCAGGTGGGGGACGTAACGCTGGAAATACCACTGCGCCATTTCCGCTTCGGTCGGCTTGGTCAGCGCCACGGTGCGGCACTGGCGCGGGTTGAGCGCGTGGGTCACCGCGGCGATCGCGCCGCCCTTGCCCGCCGTGTCGCGCCCCTCGAACAGCAGCACGACCCGCGCGCCCGTCGCCTTGACCCAGCGCGCCATGCTAACCAGCTCGAGCGTCAACGGCTCAAGCGCCGCATCATATTCCTTGCGCTTCATCCCCATGTGCCGTCTCCCTGTTTGTGCTGCCTGCGCGAAGGTAGTATCATCTGCAACGATATGGCCACGCTCGCAGACCCTCAGCCCGATTTTGCTACCCTGCCAGACATGGCGGCGGATGTCTTTACCGCGCCGCTCGCCCGGCCCGCTCACGTGGGCGACGACTGGTTGGAGCCGGGGCAGACCGATTATACCGCTGACGATCACGGCGTGTGGGACGATCTGTTCGCCCGCCAGATGCAGGTGCTGCCGGGCCGCGCGTGCAGCGCCTTCATGGCGGGGCTCGACAAGCTCGACCTGTCGCGCGGCGGCATTCCGGAATTCGCTACGTTGTCTGAGGAGCTCGGCCGGCTCACCGGGTGGAGCGTCGTGCCCGTGCCGATGCTGATCCCCGATCACGTGTTCTTCTGGCACCTGGCGAATCGCCGTTTCCCGGCGGGCAACTTCATCCGCACGCGCGAGACGTTCGACTATATTCAGGAGCCCGACGTCTTCCATGACGTGTTCGGCCATGTGCCGATGCTCACCGATCCGGTCTATGCCGATTACATGCAGGAATATGGCCGCGCCGGCTGGAAGGCGATGCGGTATAACCGGCTCAAGGCGCTGGGCGCGCTCTACTGGTATACGGTCGAATTCGGCCTGATCGAGGAAGCGGGCGAGGTCCGCGCCTATGGCGCCGGGATCCTGTCAGGCCCCACCGAAGCGCGTTTTGCTGTCGAGGCGCAGAGCCCCAACCGCATCATGCTGAACGTCGACCGCGTGATGCGAACCGATTACGTAATCAGCGACCTGCAGCCGACATACTTCGTGATCGAGAGCTTTGCCGATCTGTTCCGCCAGACGGTCGAGCGCGATTTCGACCGGCTCTACCGGAGCCTGCCAGCAGGCTTCACCTATGCAAACAGCGCGGTGATCGATGTCGACAACGTGCTGCACCGGGGGAGCCAAGAATACCACCTGCGCGGCGGGCGCGGCAGCGGAGCGGTTGCGGTCTGATTATCTATGCCAAAGGCATCGCAAGGCCGCCAAATGGCGTGGGCGCCCGCCCGAGCCTATGCGAGGAAAGCCAAGCAGCGCGGACGCGCTGCGCCCGGCGCTTGAGGGCGAAACAAACTACGCTTTCACCAACCGCCGCGATACGGCGTGGTACAGCACCAGAGTTCCGAGCGTAGCGGCAAGAGCGATCCCGAGGCTGACGAGCGACAGGCTGCCGACCATCGTGCCTTCATTGGCGATCGCACCCGCGACGACTGACACGGCCATGCCGAGTGCGACCTGGCGCAGGATATCGCCCGGCGCCTCGGTCCGCGCGAGGATCGAGGCCAGCCAGCCCAGAGTAGCCCCCAACACGATCAGCACCAGCAACGCCATTTTTTCCGCAGTCTCCGCAAATGCACCGAACCCGGTCAAGTCGGGCCAGTCCCCCCTCAAATGAGCGGGGGCGCATGCGGTTCCAGCAATTGCGAACTTATCGCAAGCTGAGCCAGGCAAGGCCCGCCGCGCCGACCACGATGCGGTACCACGCAAAGGGCGCAAAACCGACGCGGGTGATGATGGTGACGAACAGTTTCACCACCACCAGAGCGACCACGAAACCCACCGCCGAACCGATGCCGATAAGCGTGAAATCGTGGCTCGTCAGGCTGCCGCCCTGCTTGGCGAGCTGGTAGACCGTCGCGCCGCTGAGCGTGGGTACGGCGAGGAAGAAGCTGAATTCGGCCGCGGTCTTGCGGTCCACCCCGAAGGCCATCGCCCCGAGGATCGTCGCGCCCGAACGGCTGACGCCGGGGATCATCGCAAGGCATTGGACAAGCCCGACGAGGATCGAGGTGCGCAAAGGCACGCCCGACACGCCCGCGCCGGTGGCAGGCGGCTTGGCCCAGCGCTCGATCGCGAGGATCGCAAAGCCGCCGATGATCAGCGTCCAGCACACCAGCACTGCATTGCCGAGCATCGTCTCGATGATGTCGCCGAACGCGAGGCCTAGGATCACCGCCGGGAAGAAGGCCACCAGCAGGTTGCGCACGAAGTGCAGTGCGCCCTTCTCAAAGCCGAGCAGGCCTTTCGCGACATCCCAGAACGTCCGCCAGTACAGCACCACGATCGCAAGGATCGCGGCAGGCTGAATGGCGATGTTGAACACCTCCCAGTCGCGCTGGTCGAAGCCGAGCAGTTCGGTGGCGAGGATCAGGTGCCCGGTCGAGGACACCGGCAGGAACTCGGTCAGCCCTTCGAGGATGCCGAGGAGGATGGCGGCGACGTAATCGTTCATGGCCGGGACGCTTCGACGAGCGCACGCGGGGTGTCAAACCGAAAAGGCCCGCTCCTTTTGGGGGAGCGGGCCTTGAAGGGCTTACCAGATGCGCACGCGCTCTTCGGGGGGCAGGTACATGGCATCGCCGGGCTTCACGCCGAACGCCTCGTACCATTCGTCAAGGTTCCGCACGACGCCGTTGACCCGGTATTCCTCGGGGCTGTGGCTGTCGGTGCGCAGGCGGTTGCGGTTGCTTTCCTCGCGCTGCGTCGAGCGCCACACCTGCGCCCAGGCGAGGAAGAAGCGCTGGTCGCCGGTCAGGCCGTCGATCACGGGGACGTCCTTGCCCTTGGTGGCGAGCTTGTAGGCGCGGTAGGCCATCGAGAGCCCGCCGACATCGCCGATGTTCTCGCCCAGCGTGAGGCGGCCGTTAACGCAGGTCTTGCCGTCATCGAGCGGGCAGAAGGCGTTGTACTGCGCCACCAGCCGGTTGCCGAGCGTATCGAAGGCCGTCCGGTCGGTGTCGGTCCACCAGTTGCGCAGCGCGCCGGTGGCGTCCGACTTGGAACCCTGGTCATCGAAGCCGTGGCCCATCTCGTGACCGATCACCCCGCCGATCGCGCCGTAGTTCACGGCGATATCGTTGCTCAGCGCGAAGAACGGCTGCTGGAGGATGCCTGCGGGGAAGACGATCTCGTTCTTCACCGGGTTATAATAGGCGTTCACCGTCTGCGGCAGCATGCCCCATTCGGTGCGGTCGATCGGCGCGCCGAGCTTCTTGACGTTGTCGGCGAGCTGCCACTTGGCGGCGGCCATGCGGTTGGCAACCGCGTCGCCCGCGGTGATCGCGAGGCCATCATAGACCTCGAGATTGGGGCGGTAGCCGATCTTGGGATCGAAGCTTGCCAGCTTGGCGTGGGCCTCGGCCTTGGTCGCCTCGCCCATCCAGGTAATCTCGTCGATCGACTCGCCGAGCGCGACGCGCAAGTTCGCCACCAGCTCGTCCATCGCCACCTTGCTCTCGGGCGGGAAGTAGCGTGCGACATAGGCCTTGCCGATCAGCTCGCCGATCAGGCCTTCAGACTCGCGGATCGCGCGCTTCCAGCGCGGCCGCTGTTCGGGGGTGCCGGTCAGCGTCTTGCCGTAGAAAGCGAATTGGGCGTCGTCGAACCGCTTGGGCATGATCGCGGCATTGCCCGACAGGAACTCCTTGACCATCCACGCTTGCAGCACCTCGACCGGGGTCTCGGAGACGAGCGCGAACATCCCCGGCATACCAGTGCCGATCTTGCCGAGGGTTGCGGCATCGAGCTTGTACTGCGCGGTCTCTTCCGCTGTCGGCGGCATAAGGCTCACGACAAAGCCGGGGCTCTTGTCGATGCCGATCTTGGCGAGCATCGCGGCGACCGGGACCTTGCCGCCGATCGCGGTCAGCTCGTCGGCGGTCAGCAGGTTGTAGGTAAGGTCGCGGTTGCGGCGCACGGCGCGGTCCCACTGGACGGTGCGGGCGTTGGCGTCCTCGAAGGCATAGACCTTTTCGGCCATTGCCGCAGGGTCGGCATATCCGACCTCACCAAGCAGGAAGGCGAGGTATTCCTTGTACTTGGTCTGGATCGCGACGCCCTTTTCGGTGGTGTCGAGATAATAGTCGCGGTCAGGCAGGCCGATGCCGCCGAAGCCGACGCTGGCGATGTGGCGGTCGGGCTGCTTGGAATCGATGGTGACGCCTGCGCCGATCGGGCTGGAGAAGCCCGGCTCGGCCCACAGCATGGCGAGGTCGGTCAGGGTCTTGGCGCGCTTGATCCGCGCAAGGTAGGGTTGCGCAGGGGCGAGGCCCGCCTGCTCGATCGCGGCAGTGTCGAGATAGGAGCGGTAGCTGTCGAGGATGCGGCGCTCGTCGCCCGACAGCGTGGCCGGGTCCTTGACCGCCAGCTCGTCCATCAGCGCCTTGACGTCGGCGACGCTCTTCTCGCCGAGCAGCACGAAGGCACCGATCCGGCTGAAGTCGCCCGGCAGCGGGTTGGCGTCAATCCAGCGCTTGTTGGCAAAGGCGTTGAAGTCGTCACCCGGCTTGATGTCGGCGGCGAGGCCTTTGGGGTCGAAGCCCCACTTGCCGAAGTCGATGGTCGGCAGCGCCGCAGCCGGAGCGGCCGCGACGGCGGGAGCGCCTTGGGCGAGCGTCTCGAGCCCGTCCTCGTGCGCGGGCGCGCCTTCGGTGAGATCTTGGGCGAAGGCAGGGGTCGCTAGCGCAAGCAGGCTGGCCCCGAGAAGAGCGGCTGTCTTATGGATCATGTGGACGTGTCCCCTGTGACTCTGAAACGTGACTCTGAAACGTGATTCTGAAGCGTGATGCTTGAGCAGATTTGCCGGGCGTCACATTAACGTCGCACGCGGCGAAGGGTTGCGCTTCGTCAAGTCGGCGCAGCGCTTCGTCGATTAGTTTAGCGCAATCAGGCCCGATCAGGCCGCATCGGCGGCGAATTGCAGCCGGGCGAGGCGCGCGTAAAGCCCGCCCGCCTTGCTCAGCGCATCATGCGTGCCCTGTTCGACGATCGCGCCGTCGTCGAGCACCACGATCCGGTCAGCGGCGCGGACAGTGGCGAGGCGGTGCGCGATCACCAGCGTAGTGCGGTCCTTCATCAACCCGTCGAGCGCCTGCTGGACGAGCTGCTCGCTCTCGGCATCCAAGGCGCTAGTCGCCTCGTCGAGCAGCAGGATCGGCGCATTGCGCAGCAGCGCGCGGGCGATCGCGACGCGCTGTTGCTGCCCGCCCGAAAGCTGCGTGCCGCCTTCGCCAAGATAGGTGTCGAGCCCCAGGGGCAGTTTGCGCAGGAAGGCTTCGGCATTGGCGGCGCGGGCCGCCTGCCAGATGTCTTCGTCGCTCGCGTCCCACTTGCCATAGCGCAGGTTGTCGCGGGCGTTGGCGCTGAACAGCACCCCGTCCTGCGGCACCAGCGCGATGCGGGAGCGCACTTCGGCGGGGTCGGCGCTGGTCAGCGGCACGCCGTCCAACCGGATCGTGCCGGCTTGCGGATCGTAAAAGCGCTCGACCATCTGGAAGATCGTCGACTTGCCAGCGCCCGAAGGCCCGACAATAGCGACAGTCTCGCCCGGCTCGATTTCGAGCGTGAAGTCCTTGAGTGCGGCGGTCTCAGGCCGCGCAGGGTAACGGAAGGTGACGTTGCGGAACGAAAGGCTGCCGCGCGCCGGCACCGGCAGGCGCTCGGGCCGTGCGGGCGGAGCGATCTCGGGCCGCGCTTCGAGCAGTTCGGCAAGGCGGCTCGCCGCGCCTGCGCCGCGCAGCAGGTCGCCGTAAACTTCGGTGAGCGATCCCAGTGCGCCTGCAACCAGCATGCCATAGAACACAAACCCTGCAATCGTGCCGCCGGAGATTTCGCCCGCGACAACCGACAACGCGCCGCGCCACATCACCAGCACGATACCGCCGAACACCAGCAGGATCACCACCGATGTCATCGCTGCGCGCAGCAGAATCCGCTGCCGCGCAATGGCAAAGGTTTCCTCGACCACGCCCGCAAAGCGTTCGCCCTCGCGCCGTTCCTGACCGAAGCTCTGCACGATCTTCATCGCCGAGAGCACTTCGGTGACATAGGCACCCACGTCCGCGATCCGATCCTGGCTCGATCGCGACACGGCGCGGATCTTGCGCCCGAAAAACACGATCGGCGCGATTACCAACGGGATGCCGATCAGCAGGCCCAGCGTTAGCGACGGCGCCAGATACAGCAGCATCCCGATCCCGCCGATCGCGGTGAGCGAATTGCGCAAGGCCACCGAGACTGTCGTGCCAACTACGTTCTCGATGACCGCCGTGTCGCTCGTCATCCGGCTGGAGATTTCCTTGGGGCTGTTGACCTCATAGAAGCCGGGCGAAAGCCGTAGCAGGTTTTGCTGAACCTTCAGGCGGATGTCGGCCACGACACGCTCACCCAACCAGCTGACGAAATAGAACCTGAGCGCGGTGCCAATTCCCAGAACCACCACGATCATCAGCAGGTATTGGAATGTGGTGGCGATATCATCGGGCGTGGCTGTGCTACCGAAGCCTTCGTCGATGATTACCTTGAACCGCCACGGGATTGCCAGCGTTGCCCCGGATGTGATCAGCAGCGCGAGCAGCGCAAAGGCGATCTCGCGAGGATATTGCACCGCCGTGCCGAACACCATGCGCAGGGGCGCAAGGGTGCGCGACTTGGGCTCCGGAGCCCCGGTCTCTTCGCCGGTAAATGCCTCCACCGGCGCCGCTGCGGCACCTTCGGGGGTTTGGTCGTCGGGGGTGCCGAGCGGCTCGCGCCTTGGGGTTTCGCCGTGCATAATCGCAGCCCTCTAGACCCCTCGGCGGCGAATTTCACGTGCAAAAAGCGGAGGGGCGCTGGCTTGCCGGTATGGCGCCTCGTGCAATTGTGCATTGCACAACGGCCCGTGAAGGCGCATTTGTCGACGCAAGGCGCTGCCTAGACAAGGCGCCGGACCGTTCGCGGCCTAAGGAAACCGATGCTTTATCATGCCTATGAGCTCCAGCGCCGCTGGCTGAACAGCGCCAGCGCGCTCGCTTCGATCAGCGTTGGAATGCTGTCGAACCCCTCCAATCCGTTCGGCTCTATGGGCATGGGGCCGATGGTCGCGAACGCGCTTGACGTGTTTGCGCACGCCACCGCCAATTATGGCAAGCCCGAATTTGGCATCGCCACGGTCGAAATCGGCGGCAAGGCCCATGCGGTCACCCAGAGCATCGCGGTAAAGCGTCCGTTCGGCGACCTCCTCAAGTTCACGGTCGAAGGCGCCCCGGCGGGTCGCCCCCGCCTCCTGATCGCCGCGCCGATGAGCGGGCACTACGCCACGCTGCTGCGCGGCACGGTTGAGCGGATGCTCGAAAGCGCCGATGTCTTCATCACCGACTGGGCCGATGCCAAGCTGGTGCCGACCGATGCGGGCAGCTTCGACCTCGACGAATACATCGACTACCTCATCGAATTCGCCGAGCACATTCACAGTGAAGCGGGCGGCCAGCGCATCCACATGATGGCGGTCTGCCAGCCAAGCGTCCCAGCGTTTGCCGCGACCGCGCTGATGAACCTGCGCAAATCGCCCGCGACGCCTGCCACCCTCACCATGATGGGCGGCCCGATCGATACGCGCGAATGCCCCACAGCCGTAAACAACATGGCGATGCAGCGCCCGATCGCGTGGTTCCGCCAAAGCGTGATCGCCACGGTGCCGACGACCTATCCCGGCAGCGGCCGCCGCGTCTATCCGGGCTTCATGCAGCTTTCGGCGTTCATGAGCATGAACCTGTCGAGCCACATGATGAGCCATTACGAGATGTTCAAACACCTCACCGTGGGCGACGATACCAGCGCGCAGGCGACCAAGGATTTCTACGACGAATATCGTTCCGTGTGCGACATGACCGCGGAGTTCTACCTCCAGACCGTCGAGGAAGTGTTCCAGAAGCACTCCATCCCCAAGGGCGAGTTCCGCCACAAGGGCACGCTGGTCGACATCACCCAGATCACCGACACCGCGCTGCTGGCCATCGAGGGCGAGCGCGACGATATCTCGGGGCTGGGCCAGACCAGGGCGGCGCTAAAGCTGACCCCGGGCCTGCCCGAGACAAAGAAGCGCTACTACATGGCCGAGGGCGCGGGCCACTACGGCATCTTCAACGGCAGCCGCTGGCGCACCAAGGTCGCGCCGGTGGTGGAAGAATGGATCGCCGCGCACGCGGGCTGAGGAGCGCCGGTTGAACGCGCGCTGGCGTGGTCACGGCCTGACACAATATTGACTTATGTTAAGCGGCGCGCCAAGGGCGCCGCTGTCCTGTTCTATCGTGGCAGACCATACTCTTGCCCCGGACGGGACGAATGCAGATTGCCAGCAGCACCGCACGTATAGATGCGGTCATCACTTGGGTGGACGGCGGTGACCCGCTGCACCGCGCCAAGCGCCAACACTACCAGCCCCAGGCAGCGCGCAACGCCAATGCCATCAACCCGCACCGCTGGGCATGCAATGACGAGCTGAGCTATTGTCTGCGGTCCATCGCCAATCATGCGCCGTGGATCGCGCGGATCTGGATCATCACCGATGCGCAGACGCCCGATCTTTCGCGCCTGCCGCCGGCCTTGGCCGACCGGATCACGATCGTCGACCATCTGACGGTGTTCGCTGGCCACGAAGACGTGCTGCCGACCTTCAACTCACTGGCGATCGAAACTCTGCTATGGCGCATCCCGGGGCTGGCTGAACATTTCGTCTATTTCAACGACGACGTGTTTTTGACCGGGCCGCTGGCGCCGGGCCACGTGTTTTGCGGGGATGCGCCGGTGCTGCGCGGCGGCTGGGTCGATCACCGCGCGATCGCGGCCGATCCTGCCAGCCGCGACGATCCGACACTGCTGCATCCGCTCACCCAGATCAATGCTGCGATGCTGGCGGGTTTTGGTGCAGACCGGTTGTTCCGCGCGGCGCATGTTGTCCATCCGCTGCGCCGATCCGTGCTGGCGCGGCTTTACGATCAGCACCGCTCGGCGTTTCTCGCCAATATCAGCCACCGGTTCCGCTGCGTTTCCCAGTTCTTGCCGCAAGGCCTCCACAATCATGCCTGCATCGCGGCCGGTGATGCGGTGCTGCACACGGTCGAGGACCATCTGCATCTGCGCACCGGAGCGGTCCATGATTACCCGCTGCTGGATGTGCGTGCGATGCTGGCCTGCGCGCTCCAGCCGCAGTTCAAGTTTCTGTGCATCAACGATCTTCCGCAGGTCGAAGCCGCCATCCCCGATACCCGCGACTGGATTGAGCGCGCTATCGCAGCGTGAGCAGGTAGCGGCCTAGGCCTGCCCCTGCCCTCTCCCGCGTTCCTGCACGGCGGCGCGGCGGGCTTCGACTTCTTCGGGGGCGACGGCGGAGTTGGCGGCGCTTGAGCGCTGGGCTTCGAGCGCCAGCCCCTCTCCAAAGCTCTGCGCATAGCCATCGTCGATCAGGCGCTTGTAGAGGCCGAGGAACGCTGGATCGATGCCCGCCATGTCGCCCGCCAGCTTGCGCGCCAGCGGCAGCAGCGCGTCTGGCTCCACCACGTGATTGACCAGACCCCAGCTATGCGCCGTCGCGGCGTCGAGGAAGTTGCCGGTGAAGGCGAGTTCCTTGGCGCGGCTGATGCCGATCATCCGGCTGAGCTTCTGCGACAGCCCCCAGCCCGGCACGATCCCGACCCGCGCGTGGGTGTCGGCAAACCGCGCGTTGGTGCTGGCGATCAGCACGTCGCAGGCGAGCGCGACTTCGAAGCCGCCGGTGATGGCGACGCCGCCCACCGCGCCAATCACCGGCTTGCGGCATAGCTCGATGGCCTTGACCGGATTGTCCGCCGGGTCGGTGGCATTGGCGCTGCCCAATGCGCCCGCTTCGCTGCCGAGTTCCTTCAGATCGAGGCCCGCGGTGAACGCGCGCTCACCTGCCCCGGTGAGGATCACCGTGCGCACCGCGTCATCGGCATCGACCGCCCGCATTACCTCTGCCAGCCGTGCCCGCAGCGCGCGGTTCAGCGCATTCATCGCCTGCGGACGGTTGAGGGTCACGGTGGCGACGCCATCGGCCACTTCGAGCAGGATCACGTCGTCACTCATCATATTCTCCAATCAATCGCCCCGCGGCCGTGCTCTTCCAAAAAGGCATTGGCCTGGCTGAACGGGTGCGAGCCGAAGAAGCCGTTATGCGCGGACAAGGGGCTAGGGTGCGCCGAAGTCAGGACGAGGTGGTGGCCAGAATGATCCAGCGCACGGGCGAGGGCTGCGACGCGGCTCGCCTTCTTCTTCGCATGGCTACCCCACAGGATGAACACAGTCGGCTCAGCCTGATCGGCCACCGCCGCCACGCAGGCGTCCGTCACCGCATCCCACCCGCGCCCCGCATGGCTGCCGGCCTGCCCGGCCTCGACTGTCAGCGTGTTGTTGAGCAGCAGCACGCCCTGCCGCGCCCAAGGGGTGAGATCGCCGGTCTGCGCGCGCGGCAGGCCGAGGTCGGCCTCCAATTCCTTGTAGATGTTCATCAGCGAAGGCGGCACGCGCACACCGGCCTGCACCGAAAAAGCAAGGCCATGCGCTTGCCCTGGCCCGTGGTAGGGATCCTGTCCGAGGATCACGCAGCGCACCGCGTCCAATGGCGTCAGCGCCAGCGCGGCGAGCCTCGTTCCGCGCGGCGGATAGACGACCTTTCCCGCCGCCTCCTCGGCCGCAAGCCACCCGCCGAGCCTGCGCGCCTCGGGGAGGCCGAGCACCGGATCGAGCGCCGCTCGCCAGCTTTCGGGGATGGTTTCGGTTCCCATGATGGCGAAGCCTACACGCGCTGACCCGCAAGGGGCCACTGCCCCTTTCCCTCTTTCCCCAATACGCGTAGGACTTGCCGCATGGCAGTGCATTTTCACGAGGAAGACCTCCCCGCCGGCGCCCTCTCCGGCAGCAGCGCAATCGCGGTCGATACCGAGACGATGGGCCTTATCACCCCCCGTGACCGGCTGTGCGTGGTGCAGCTTTCCGACGGGTCGGGCAACGAGCATCTGGTGCGCTTCGGCCCCGGCAGTTCGTACGACGCGCCGAACTTGAAGGCGGTGCTCGGCGACCAGTCGCGCGTGAAAATCTACCACTTCGGCCGCTTCGATCTCGCCGCGATCCAGCATTATCTCGGGGTGACGGCAGGCCCGGTGTTCTGCACCAAGATCGCCAGCAAGCTGGTGCGCACCTATACCGATCGCCACGGGCTGAAAAACCTCGTCGAGGAACTGCTGGGCGAGAACATCTCCAAGCAGCAGCAGTCGAGCGACTGGGGCGGGCCGGTACTATCGGACGCGCAGCGCGATTACGCCGCGAGCGACGTGCGCTATCTCCACCGGCTTCGTAACGAACTCAGCCTGCGGCTTGAGCGCGAGGGGCGCACCGCCATCGCGCAGGCGTGCTTCGATTTCCTGCCGACGCGGGCCGCTCTCGACATCGCCGGCTGGGCCGAGAGCGACATCTTCAGCCACATGTAACGACTGAGGCGGCACGAGCGACATCATGGCCCCCAAGCAGAGCATGGAAACCAATGAGGCACGGCTCTTACGCAGCCGGCGGCAGTTCTTCGCCGCGCCCGGCGGGTCGCACGACCGGCTGGTGCGGTTTCTTGCCAGGGCGCTGCCGATGGGCGTGGGTGTGGTTGCCGCGCTGATGATCATCACGCCGCTTTCCCCCCGCGGCGAGGTCAGCTTCCTGCTCGACCGCAACAAGGTCGCGCAGATCGACGAGCGCCTGTCGGTCGACAAGGCGATGTATCGCGGGCGCGACAATCTGGGCCGCCCCTTCTCGGTGCTCGCCGGCGAGGCGGTGCAGCGTTCGGGCGCCGAGGGACTGGTGCGGATGCGCGACCTTGTGGCGCAGATCCTGCTCACCGACGGTCCCGCGCAATTGAGCGCCGACGGCGGGGTCTACGACATCGAAAAGGAGACTGTCGCGGTCAAAGGCCCGGTGCGCCTCAACGCCAGTGACGGCTATGCAATGACCGCGAGCGGCGTCTCGGTCGACCTCAGGGCGCGCACCATGCAGGGCGACGCGGGCGTCACGGGCGAGGTGCCGGCCGGCTCCTTCTCCGCCGACACCCTCAGCGCGGATCTCGCCGCGCGCACCATCACGCTTGAGGGCCATGCCCGCTTCACCATGATTCCCGGCCAATTGAGGATGCCGCGATGAACCGACCTGCTAAGCCTGCGCTCTTCAAGCGCCCCCCCTTCAAGCGTGTGGCACTCG
Source organism: Sphingomonadales bacterium (assembly GCA_031408395.1). GTDB lineage: Bacteria > Pseudomonadota > Alphaproteobacteria > Sphingomonadales > Sphingomonadaceae > Erythrobacter. Next base: position 75,360 of record JANNWO010000023.1, read on the forward strand.
TCTGGGGGATCGGCGGCTTTGCGCTGACTCTCGCGCTGGTGGGAGGGATGAACCTAGCCGCGCAAGGCATCGCCCGCCACGATTCGCGCGCGCCAGTGACCTATGACGCGGCCAAGTTCGTGCTCGACGACAAGGCCAACCGCGTGATCTTCAGCGGCGGGGTGATCGTCAACCAAGCCGACCTGCGCCTCCAGTCCGATCGGATGCTGGTGAACTTCACCGATGCCGGCAAGCTCGAAATCCAGCGCATCACCGCCACCGGCGGCGTCACCATCACCCGCGGCGACGAACGCGCCAGCGGCGACAACGCGATCTACGATTTCAATCGCCGGATCATCACCATGGCGGGCAATGTGCGCCTGCGCCGGGGGACCGACACGCTGAACGGCGGGCGCTTGGTGATCGACCTCGACAACGGGGTCACGACTGTCGACGGCGCCGCATCGGGCGGCAACGCGGCAGTTCCGGGCACGCCCTCGGGCCGTGGCCGCGTGACGGGCAGCTTCTCGGTCCCGCAGGACGGCAAGACAAACTAGTACGCGTTCTCGTGGATCAGCACCCGCGCGGTGCGCAGTACGATGCCGATGTCGCGCAACAGCGACCAGCCTGCGATGTATTCGAGATCGGACTGCAACCGGTCGGTGAGGTCCTTCTCCAGCTCGGTCGCGCCGCGGTGGCCGCGCACCTGTGCCAGCCCCGTCAGCCCCGGCTTGAGGGAGTGCCGCGCCCAATACTGGCGGTCGACCTCCCAGAAATACTTGTTGTTCGCCCGGCTACCCAGCGCGTGCGGGCGCGGGCCGACGATCGACATGTCGCCCTGCAGCACGTTGAGCAGCTGCGGCAGCTCGTCGATGCTGGTGCGGCGCATGAAGGCGCCCATGCGGGTGATCCGGTCATCGTCGCGCGCGGTCGATTGCTCGCCGTGATGGTCGAGCTTCTCCTCGCGCATCGAGCGGAACTTGAACATGTCGAAGAACTGGTTGCCGCGCCCCAGCCGCCGCTGGACGAACAGCACCGGCCCACGGTCCTCGAGCTTGATCAGCACCGCCGCCACAATCAGCACCGGCGAGAGCGCCAGCAGCGCGCCGCCTGCCACCGCGACATCGAAGACGCGCTTCATGATCCGGTTGCGCAGACCAAGCGGGCCTGTGGCGACCACCAGCGTGGTGCGGCCGAGTTCGTCATAGCGATGCACGCCCAGCGCGCCCAGCTCGTGCGCGGGCTCACTGACGATCTCGCCGTAAACCCCGGAGGACTTGAGCAGGAAGGCCCAGTCGGCGCGGCGTTCACGCGGGCAGCTGACCACCACCTGATCCTGATTGCGCAGCAGCTTGCCGAGCCGGTCGAGCATGAAGGGATCGTGGCTGCCGGGATCAAGGCCGAAATCGGCCGCCGCGATGCGCTCCGCAGTGTCGTCGTAGAAGCCCGAGCCGCCATCGTCGATCACCAGCCGGTTGGTCACCCGCCCGCCCCAGCAATACTGGATCACCATCGCCATCACCCGGCGCAGCGAGACGAGGCCAATGCCTGTGAACAGCAGGCCGAGAGTAACCGCCGCGCGCGAGAAATCCTGGTTGGTCTTGGTATAGAAGCCGAGGAAGTTGATCAGCGCAGCCGAGAGGCCGAGCGCGATCAGCGCGTTGCGGCTTGCATAGAGCCAGTTGCCAAGCGCGGTGACGCCATAGGTGTTGTTATAGAGCGCGATGGTGAAGAACAGCGGCAGCATTGCCTGCGCCGCGAGCATCGCGCGCGGCTCGCCGAACCAGCCTTCCCACAACAGCGCTGCCAGAGCGAAGCACAGGTTGAGCACCACACCGTCGGCGACGAGGTTCAGCGCGTAGACGCGCAGCCGCCAGCGTTCGAGCGAGGGCGCAACGCGGTCTTCGACCGACTCATGCCTGACGGCCTCAATCATGTTTGATGTGGCGCGGTTCACCAGCAATTTCCCTATCGGTGCGACCGCAGTTACCCCTAGCATGGTCAATAAACTGTGAAAGGGCTTTTGTGCACTAGCGAGATCAATCTGCCATGTTTCAGGGCCGCCTCGCAGCATACCTCCCGATTTCAGACAGTTCCTGCGCGAGAAGTAACTCGGCCGCCTGGCTGTTGGCGAGCAGGGTGCGGTGCAGCGCGGTGAGACGCGGGATCAGCCGGTCCAGCCGGGTCTCGCGGCTGCCGCGCGCGGCGGGGAGCATCCAGCGTTCGAACTGCTGGATGATTGCGCGTTCTTCGCGGAAGAAAATGCCGAGCTGCATCTTCTCGCCCTGCCCGAGCGACTGGATGCGCGCAGACGTGCCGATCCTGGCCGCGATCTGGGCAAGCTGCGCCGCGCGCCGCTCAAGCGCGAGCGCGACGCCGACCGGGTTGAGGCCGAGCTCACGCAGCCGCTTGATCTCGCCCGCAAGTCGCCCAAGCTCGCCGCCCAGAACGGCGTTGACCAGCGGGGCAAAGCCGTCTTCCTCAGTGGCCGCACCGATCGCGGCGTGATCCTCGGGGGTGGCGGGCTTGGGCGACTGCGGGTCAGCATCGCAATAGAGCGCGAGCTTGGTGACTTCCGATTGGGCGAGCCGCACGTCGAGCCCCGCGCCGCGCGCGATGCGTTCGGCCAAGTCTCCGCCGAGCCGCAGTCCTGCCGCATCCGCCATGCCCCGCACCGCCTGCGCCACCGCTGACAGGTCGGGCGGGTGGAACATGGCGACCAGCGCGTCCTTGCGCTTTTCAAGCAGCTTGGCGGTGCGTGACTTGTCGGTGGCAGACGTGGCGACGACGATCACCGGCGCCGCCTTGCCTGCGCCGGCCTCTGCTGTCTCGATCAGGAATTGCAGCGCATCATGCGCATCGTCGCCGCTGGCGCGCACCCAGATGTGGCGCTCACCGCCGAACAGCGAGGTTGAGCGCGCCTCGTCGCCAAGCAAAGCCGGATCGCGGCGCAGATCGGCGCCGGACAGCTCGACCCGCTCGTCCGCATCGGGGAGCGCGGCGGCGAGGCGGCCCGCAGCAGCGCTGGCGCCTGCCTCATCAGGCCCGCAAAAGAAGAAGATCCGGCACGCGGCCGCACCTGAGGGAAACCCGCGCAGGAAGTCCTTCTGGGTCGCCTTCACGGCTGCTGCGAGGCAGCCGGTGCGGCTCGGGCACGGAGCGTCAGCGCAATCTGCGTCGCCATCCGGTCGGCGACTTCGAGCGCGAGGTTCTCAAGCGCCTTCTGCTCGGCGGCGATGGTTGCGTATTCGCTGGATACCACATCGATCCCCGCGTCCGAACCTGCGGTCGTATCGAGCAGGATCGCGCCGGTGGCGATATCGACGAGCTGGTAGCGCGCGCGCAGGATGCGGCGTTCGCGGCTGATGGTATCGTCGTTGAGGACGCCCAGCGCCTGCAGCGAATCGTCGAGCCGCACGTCGAGGCGGTATTGCGGGGCGGCTTGCCCGGCGATCCCGAGCCGCGCATCAAGCGCGTTCTTGACCAGCCAGCCGCCGCGCCCCTGAATCGCCGGGATCTCGACCGCGGCGAGGCCCTGTGCGACGCCTGCGCTACTGCCGCCCGCATACATTGGCGAAAGGCCGCAGGCGGTGAGGGCCAGCGAGGCCGCGAGGACGAGAAGAATCCGCATCAGGTAACGATATTCACCAATCTGTCGGGCACGACAATGATCTTGCGGATCGCCGCGCCATCAAGCGAGCGCTGGAGGTTGGCCGAAGCCAACGCCAG
>JANNWO010000024.1:0-13164 GCA_031408395.1 Sphingomonadales bacterium
CCACAACACGATGCCGAGGACGAAGGTGACGAGCGTCGCACCCAGCGCGATCCAGCGCGCGGCCGACGCGCCCGAAAACAGGCACGCAAGCGCACCGGCCAGCGGCACGAGCATCATCAGCGACAGGATGGGAAGGCCTTCCATTACGAAGCGCGCTCCTAAAGCAGAACGTAGGTGATAGCGGCGACCAGCCCGAGCAGCATGATCAGCGCGTAGGTGTAGAGGTAGCCCGACTGGATAGACTTGGCCGCGACCGACGACCGGTTCACGATCAAGGCGATCCCGTTAGGGCCGAAGCGATCGATGATACCGATATCGCCAAGCTGCCAGAACTGGCGGCCCAGCCAGAACGCAGGCTTGACGAAGATCGCGTCATACAGTTCGTCGAAGTACCACTTGCGGAATACGAAGTTGTGCAAAGCCGGGAAGGTGGCGACGAACTTAGCCGGGATCTCTGGCTTGGCAATGTAGGCAAGATAGGCGCCTGCGAAGCCGATCACCATCACCGCGCTCGCGGTCAGCTTTACCCACAGCGGCACGCCGTGCATCGCGTGGATCAAGGGCTCGTTGAAGAAGATCGAGCCGTTCCAGAAGCTCTCCGCCTCGATAAACTGGCCGTGGAACACGAAGCCCGCGAAGACCGCGCCGATGCTGAGCAGCCCGAGCGGGAGCAGCATCGACACCGGGCTCTCGTGCGGGTGATAGCCGCCGGTGGCGTCCTCGCCCGCTTCGGCAGGGGTTTTGTGAACGGCGTGCTGGATATGCTCGCTCTCGATCCAGCGCGGCTTGCCCCAGAAGGTCAGGAACATCAGGCGCCACGAATAGAAGCTCGTCAGCAGCGCCGCGATCGCGCCCGCCCAGAAGGCGAACTGCCCTGCTCCGTTGCCGCGCGCGAAGGCCGCCTCGAGGATCGCGTCCTTCGAATAGAAGCCGGCAAACCCGAATACCCCGATGATGCCCACCCCGGTGATCGCCAGCGTGCCAGCGAGCATTGCGTAGAAGGTCAGCGGGATATGCTTTCTGAGGCCGCCGTAATAGCGCATGTCCTGCTCGTGATGCATCGCGTGGATCACCGAACCCGCGCCGAGGAACAGCAGCGCCTTGAAGAAGGCGTGGGTGAAGAGGTGGAACATCGCGGGCCCGTAGGCACCCACCCCTGCGGCAAAGAACATGTAGCCCAGCTGCGAGCAGGTCGAATAGGCGATCACCCGCTTGATGTCCCACTGCGTCGTGCCGATCGTGGCGGCAAAGAAGCAGGTCGCGGCGCCCACGATCGTGACGATGGCAAGCGCGGTCGGTGCAGTCTCGAACATCGGCGAGAGGCGGCACACCATGAACACGCCTGCAGTGACCATGGTCGCCGCGTGGATCAGCGCGGAGACCGGCGTCGGGCCTTCCATCGCGTCGGGGAGCCATGTGTGCAGGCCCAGCTGCGCGGATTTGCCCATTGCCCCGATGAACAGGAGCACGCACAGGATATCCATCGTGTAGAGGCGCATGCCGACAAAGGTGATCGTCGACCCGCTCATCGCCGGCGCGGCTTCAAGGATGGCCGGGATCGAGGTAGTCTGGAACACCAGATAGGTGCCGAAAATGCCGAGCATGAAGCCAAGGTCGCCAACGCGGTTGACCACGAAAGCCTTGATCGCCGCTGCGCCCGCGGAGGGCTTCTTGAACCAGAAACCGATCAGCAAGTAGGACGCGAGCCCAACTCCTTCCCATCCGAAGAACATCTGGACGAGGTTATCGGCCGTCACCAGCATCAGCATCGCGAAGGTGAACAGCGAGAGATAGGCGAAGAAGCGCGGCTGGTCCGGGTCTTCCTCCATGTAGCCCCACGAATAGAGGTGCACGAGCGCAGAGACCGTGTTGATCACCACCAGCATGATCGCGGTCAAGGTATCGACCCGCAGCGCCCAATCGAAAGTCAGCGAGCCGCTCTGCACCCACCTCAGGACTGGCACGACTTCCGCTGTCGCGGTGCCACTGAGGAAGGCGAGGAAGATCGGCCAGCTGAGGCCCGCGGCAAGAAATAGCCCGGCGGTGGTCACGGACTTGGCCGCGACATTGCCGAGAAAGCGGTTACCCAGCCCTGCGATCAGGGCTACGACCAGCGGTGCAAAGACGATGACGAGGATTTGCGTGGACACGAACGCTTACCCCTTCATCCGGTTGATATCGTCAACCGCGATCGAGCCGCGGGTGCGGAAGTAGATCACCAGAATGGCAAGCCCGATGGCCGCTTCGGCTGCGGCCACGGTCAGCACCAGCATCGCGAAGACCTGCCCGGTCAGATCCTGCATGAAGGCGCTGAAGGCCACGAAGTTGATGTTGACCGCCAGCAGGATCAGCTCGACCGCCATCAGGATCACAATCACGTTCTTGCGGTTGAGGAAGATCCCCAGCACGCCCAGCACGAACAGGATGGCGCCGACGGTCAGGTAATGTTCGATCCCGATCCCACCTGCACTGATCATAATTCGATCCCCTGGCCCACGTCCGGGCTCTTCATGACGGTTGCCTCTTCCGGGCGGCGGCTGACCTGCTTGCCGACATCCTGCCGCGCGCGGGCGCCAGGCTTGGGCGGCTGGAAGGTCAGCACAATCGCGCCGATCATCGCCACCAGCAGGATTATCCCGGCGATCTCGAACAGGACGATGTACTTGCCGTAGAGCAGAGCGCCGAGTGCAGCGATGTTGCTGGTCTCGGTTGCCTGCACCGCAGTGCCGTCAGGCGTGCCAAGCACGATCCCGCCCGCATTATACGCACCCACCGCCAGCAGCAGCTCGGCAAGCAGCACGGCGGCAATCGCAAGGCCGAGCGGTGCGTTGCGGCTGAAGCCTGCCCGCATCTCGGCAAAGTCGATGTCGAGCATCATGACCACGAACAGGAACAGCACGGCGACCGCGCCGACATAGACGATCACCAGCAACATCGCGATGAACTCCGCGCCCAGCAGCACCATCAGCCCCGCCGCGTTGAAGAACGCGAGGATCAGCCACAGCACCGAATGCACGGGGTTCTTCGCCATGACGACCATCACGGCGCTGGCAACGACGATCGTCGCGAAGAAATAGAAGGCGATGGCCTGTATCATGATGTGTCTCCGCCGATCTGTAACCCCGGCAAGCAGCCGGAGCCCAGAAAGCGGCAATGTGATCCCTTAGTCCAAGCTTTGCCCCGGTGCCGCGATTCCCTCGGCGCCGGGGTGTCGATAATTCTGACCCGTTCCCCTCGTCAGGCGGGCCCTAGCGGTAGGGGGCGTCGGCTTCAAGGTTGGCCGCGATGGCACGTTCCCACTTGTCACCGTTCGCGAGCAGCTTGGCCTTGTCGTAAAGCAGCTCCTCGCGGGTTTCGGTCGCGTATTCGAAATTCGGCCCTTCGACGACCGCATCGACCGGGCAAGCTTCCTGGCAGAAGCCGCAATAGATGCACTTGGTCATGTCGATGTCGTAGCGCGTGGTGCGGCGGCTGCCGTCCTCGCGCGGCTCGCTCTCGATAGTGATCGCCTGCGCGGGGCACACGGCCTCGCACAGCTTGCACGCGATGCAGCGTTCCTCGCCGTTCGGATAACGCCGCAAAACGTGCTCGCCGCGGAAGCGAGGCGAGAGCGGAGCCTTCTCGAAGGGGTAGTTGATCGTCACCTTGGGCTTGAAGAAATACTTCAGCGTCAAGGCGTGCGCCTTGAGGATTTCCCAAAGGGTGAACGATTTGATGAGGTGGGAGACGGTGGTCATGTGATCGCCTCAGAAAATCGGAGAATACCGGGTCGCCATGACCCAGAAGCTGACGAGGACGACAAACAGCAGGCTCATCGGCAGGAACACCTTCCAGCCCAGACGCATCAGCTGGTCGTAGCGGTAGCGCGGCACGGTCGCCCAGATCCAGCTGAACATGAAGAAGAACATGAAGGTCTTGAGCAGGAACCAGATGATCCCCGGCACATAATACAGCGGCGCCCAGTCGAGCGGCGGGAGCCATCCGCCCCAGAACAGCAGCGTGTTCAGCGAGCACATCAGCAGGATATTCGCATACTCGCCTAGCCAGAACAGCGCGAAGCTCATCGAGGAATATTCGGTCTGGTAGCCTGCGACCAGCTCGCTTTCCGCCTCGGTAAGGTCGAACGGCGCGCGCGCGGTTTCTGCCAGCGAGGAGATGAAGAATACCACCCACATCGGGAACAATAGCGGGTGCACCACATAGCCGTTGATGATGCCCAGCCCGAACCCGCGCTGCGCCTCGACAATCCCGCTCAGGTTGAAGGTGCCGGCAAACAACACCACGCACACCAGCACGAAGCCGATCGAAACCTCGTAGGAAATCATCTGCGCCGATGCGCGCATCGCCGAGAAGAACGGGTACTTCGAATTAGACGCCCAGCCCGCCATGATCACGCCGTAAACGCTCAACGACGAGATCGCGAGGATGTACAGCAGGCCGACATTGATGTCCGACAGCACGACGCCCGCCGAGAACGGGATCACCGCCCAAGCCGCAAGTGCCACGGTGAAGGTGATGATCGGTGCGAGCAGGAAAATGCCCTTGTTCGCCGCGGAAGGGATGATCGTCTCTTGCAGGAAGACCTTGAGGCCATCTGCGAAGGACTGGAGCAGCCCGAACGGACCGACCACATTGGGCCCGCGCCGCAACATGATCGCGCCCAGCACCTTGCGGTCGACATAGATCACCATCGCGACGCTAAACATGACGAGCAGCGAGATCACTATGATCCCGGTGAGCGTCGCGACGGTCCAGGCCCATTCGTAGCTGAGGCCGAGGGATTGGAAGAAGGCGGTCATTCCGCAGCCTCCCTCATATCGGCCCCGTGGAGCAGCTCGTCCGAACAGCGCTGCATCACTTCGCTCGCGCGGGCAATGGGGTTGGTGAGGTAGAAGTCCTTGATCGGGTAGCCCGCGATCTCGCCCTCGGCCTTTGCACCGCTGTCCGCCTTGGGCAGCGCACCCCCCGAAAGACCCATAACGTCGGCGAGGCCCTCTTCGCACAGCACGGGGACGGCGGCGATCATCTTTGCTTGCAATTCGCTGAAGCTGTCGAAGCCCACCGTAACGCACAACGCGTCGGCCAGCGCGCGCAGGATCGTCCAATCCTCGCGCGCGTCACCGGGGGCGAAGACGGCCTTCTCGGCGAACTGCACGCGGCCCTCGGCATTGACGTAGGTTCCGTCCTTCTCGGCATAGGATGCGCCGGGCAGGATGATGTCGGCGTGATGCGCGCCCTTGTCTCCGTGATGGCCGATATAGACCTTGAGGCTCCCGGCATAGGGCGCATAGTCCATCTCGTCCGCGCCGAGGCTGAGCAGCACCTTGAGCGCGGCCTTAGCGATGTCGCCCATCCCGCCCGGAAGCGTGAAGCCGAGCATCAGCGAAGCCATCCGCGCTGCCGAGATATGCAGAACGTTGAAGCCGTTCCAATCGTCCTTCACGAGGCCGAACTTGCCCGCCAACTTGAGCGCGGCAGGCAACGCGCCCTTGGCCAGCGCCGCCGCGCCGAGGATCACCGCAGGGCGCTTGGCGTTCTTCATCGCATCGCCCAATTCCTTGGGGATGCGGTTCAGCACCTTTAGGTCGGATCCGAGGAAGGTCGCCGGATAGGTCGGCTCCCATTCGGGACCGATGATATAAACCTTCGCCCCCGCCTTCACCGCCTTGCGCAGGCGGACGTTGAGGAGCGCGGCTTCCCAGCGGACATTGCTGCCGACGATGAGGATGGCGTCAGCCGTCTCGATCCCGGCGAAGGTGCTGTTGAAATTCACCGCCGCAAGGTTCGACACGTCATAGGTCATGCCGGTCTGGCGCGCTTCGGTGAGCTGCGATCCGCAGGCGTTGACCAAAGACTTGGCCGCGAACATCGTCTCGGCGTCGAGCAGGTCGCCCGCGACCGCCGCGATGCTGGCCTTATCGCCTTGCAAAGCGCCCGCGATCATCGCGAAGGCTTCGCTCCACTCTGCGGGTTGCAGCTTGCCGTCACGGCGCACCCACACGCGGTCGAGGCGGCGCTTTATCAGGCCGTCGACCTGATAGCGGCCCTTGTCCGACAGCCACTCCTCGTTGACGTCGTCATTGATGCGCGGAAGCGCGCGCATCACTTCGCGGCCCTTGGAGTGGAGCGTGATGTTGGCGCCGACGGCATCGGAGACGTCGATCGAGAGCGTCTTCTTCAGCTCCCACGGCCGCGCCTCGAAGGCATAGGGCCGCGAGGTCAGCGCGCCGACCGGGCACAGGTCGATGACGTTGGCGCTGAGTTCATGCGCCGCCGCCTTCTCCAGATACGTCGTGATCTGCATATCCTCGCCGCGGTACAGCGCGCCGATCTCGTCCACGCCCGCGATCTCTTCGGAGAAGCGCACGCAGCGGGTGCAGTGGATGCAGCGGGTCATGATCGTCTTGATCAACGGGCCCATGTACTTCTCGGTCACAGCGCGCTTGTTCTCGTGATAGCGCGAGCCGCCGCGGCCATAGGCGACCGCCTGATCCTGTAAATCACACTCGCCGCCCTGATCGCAGATCGGGCAATCGAGCGGGTGGTTGATGAGCAGGAACTCCATCACCCCTTCGCGCGCCTTCTTGACCATCGGGCTATCGGTGCGGATGTCCTGACCATCGGCAGCCGGCAGCGCGCAGGAGGCCTGCGGCTTGGGCGGCCCGGGCTTCACCTCGACGAGGCACATGCGGCAATTGCCCGCGATGCTGAGCCGCTCGTGATAGCAGAAGCGCGGGATTTCCTTGCCCGCGAGCTCGCACGCCTGCAGCACGGTGGCGCCCGCGGGGACTTCGATTTCGAGACCGTCTACGGTGACTTTAGGCATTAGGCTCGTTCCCACGGATAATGTCTTTCAAAGCCGCCCAGACAGTCATCTTGGACGACTTCGACACGCTCCCCTTCGTTTCTGCTCTGCGCTTCGTCATTGGCGACAGCCAAATGGCGGTCGCAATGGCGAGTGGAGCAGCCGCGAGCATGACAAGAAATGCGACAAAGAGGAGATAACCAATCAGGTAAAAGGGGCCGAAAAACAGCATCCCCCATTCAAGGCAACCGCTTGCGTTTCCTTCACAAACCATCGTTTCAAATGCTGGAAACTTATCATGGCTGGTCAAAGCAATCTTGGCGGCGATCCCAGATCCGGCAAAACCTGCGATCGGGATAAACACACGCGGTGCCTTAAGGACGTCCTTTAACGTCACTCGGCCGCCTCCGAGAACTGCGCGTTGTGTTCATGAATGCGCCGCTCCAACTCAGGCCGGAAGTGCTTGATTAACCCTTGGATCGGCCACGCCGCCGCGTCGCCCAGCGCGCAGATGGTGTGGCCTTCGACCTGCTTGGTGACTTCGTGGAGCATATCGATTTCCTCGATTGCCGCATCGCCGGTGCGCAGGCGCTCCATCATGCGCCACATCCAGCCCGTGCCTTCGCGGCAGGGGGTGCACTGGCCGCAGCTTTCGTGCTTGTAGAAATAGCTGAGGCGAGCGATCGCGCGGACGATGTCGGTGGACTTGTCCATGACGATGACGGCAGCAGTGCCGAGGCCGGAGCCGAGTTCCTTCAGCCCGTCAAAATCCATCAGCGCGTGGCGGATCTGCGCGGCGGGCACCAGCGGAACGGACGACCCACCGGGGATCACCGCCAGCAGGTTGTCCCACCCGCCGCGGATGCCGCCGCAGTGCTTCTCGATCAGTTCTTCAAAGCTGATGCTCATCGATTCCTCGACCACGCAGGGCTTGTTCACATGCCCGCTGATCTGGAAGAGCTTGGTGCCCTTGTTGTTCTCGCGCCCGAAGCTTGAGAACCACGCCGCCCCGCGCCGCAGGATCGTCGGGGCGACCGCGATGCTCTCGACATTGTTGACCGTCGTGGGGCAGCCATAGAGCCCCGCACCCGCCGGGAAAGGGGGCTTGAGGCGCGGCTGGCCCTTCTTGCCTTCAAGGCTCTCGATCATCGCGGTTTCCTCGCCGCAGATGTACGCGCCCGCACCGCGGTGCATGAACACGTCGAAATCATAGCCCGAACCGCAGGCGTTCTTGCCGAGGAAGCCTGCGTCATAGGCCTCGTGGATCGCCTTCTGGAGCGTCTCGGCCTCGCGGATATACTCGCCGCGCACGTAGATATAGGCCGCCCGCGCGCGCATCGCGAAGCCGGCGACCAGCGCGCCTACGACCAGCTTGAGCGGATCGTGCCGCAGGATCTCGCGGTCCTTGCAGCTGCCGGGCTCAGATTCGTCGGCGTTTATGACAAGGAAGCTCGGACGACCATCGCGCGATTCCTTGGGCATGAAGCTCCATTTGAGCCCCGTCGGGAAGCCCGCTCCGCCGCGTCCGCGCAGGCCGCTGGCCTTCATCTCCTCGATGATCACATCCTGCCCGCGCGCGAGCAGCGCCTTGGTGTTGTCCCAATCGCCGCGCGCCTGCGCTGCCTTGAGGCCCCAGTCCTGGAAGCCATAAACGTTAGTGAAGATGCGATCACGGTCAGCGAGCATCGCGAGTGATCCCATTAAAAACGTCGCTAAGCATTACTGCTTCCTTCGTTATTGGCTTTTGCCTTGGCGCGCCGGATGCGCACCAGCGAAATCACCTGAAACAGGAGGCCGAGACCCATCAGGATCACGCCCATCTCGTTGGGCCCCGTGACACTCAGCACAGCGCCCAGCGCGAAGCCGGTCAGGCCGAAGATCGTGAGAAGAAGCGTCAACCCGTTCATCCGAAGGAGCCTTGCGAAACCATCGTGCCGAGCACGACGAGAATGAGGATAATTACCCCCACGCGCACAAGCCCCATCAGCACCTTGAAGGCGATGAAGGCGAGCACCAGCGCGACGAGGATGGAGACGATTGTGGTCACCGACCGGCGCGCCCATCCATGATGCGGCCCAAGGCGGTGAACCCGCCGAACAGCGCGCCGAGGATCACCCAGACAATCCAGTTTTCACCCCGAAAGAAGTTGAACGCGGCGAGCGCCAAAAAGATCAGGCCGACAATTCCGGTGCCCGCTTGTGCTTTCCTGTCCATTACCATTCCCCCCGGTAATCGCGATTGGTGTTGACCTTATACATTATCGCCACCATCCCGCCCGGCCTTCGCGCGCAGCACGGCACCGAAGATGATCAGTGCCGCGCCAGTGACCGCGATCAGAAACCCGCCCTCACCGCCGCGCCCCATCTGCCCGGAACCCAGCAGAACAAAGATGATCCCGAGAACAAGTAGCCCGTTCTTGCGTATCGCATCCATCATCATTCCCCCCGGTAATTGTGATTGGCGCTAACCATGTCCTGCAAACTGGTCGGACCGCCCGATGGCTCCGACGTATGACGCCCCGGCTCCTGCGTGCCAGCCTTGGGCATCTCGCCCGCCGCAAGCGCGTCAAGCACCGCGTCGAGGCGCTCGGGCGTCAGGTCTTCGTAATTGTCGTCGTTGATCTGGACCATCGGCGCGGTTGCGCAATTGCCCATGCATTCGACTTCAGTGAGCGTCCAAAGCCCGTCCGCCGAGATCCCGCCCTTCACCATCCCGCGCTTCTTGCAAGCCGACATGATGTCGTCGCTGCCACGCAGCATGCAGGGCGTGGTGCCGCACACCTGCACGTGGAATTTGCCGACGGGCTTCAAGTTATACATGAAGTAGAAGCTGGCGACCTCGAGCACGCGGATCACCGGCATATCGAGATACTTGGCGACATACTCGACCACCGGAAGCGGCAGCCAGCCCTGCGTATCGGTCTCCGCGCCGACCTGCCGCTGGGCGAGATCGAGCAACGGCATCACCGCCGAGCGTGCACGCCCTTCGGGATACTTGGCGATGTGCCAGTCGGCGGCGGTCTTGTTTTCCGGTGTCCACGCGAAGGCGCCCCAACGGGCGCGCAGTTCGGGAGTGTCGGGTGCGGGGGTGCGGTCAGCCACGGAAAAACTCGCTCATTTCGCCAACATTCCGCCCCGTCCACCAGCCTTCAGCCGACATCAGGCGGCCGTTCTTATATGTGAACTTCACTGTTGCGGACGATCTTGCGTCGTCCGGGATGAACGTGACTTCGACAGCCATATCTCCGCAAGCGTCGCGCTTGTACGGGGGTCCTGACCAGCTCCCAAATTCGTAGGTCTTGGCGGCTAGGTCCTTAGCCAATTCGATGGCGCCGGTCACTCCGTTTTGGAACGGTCGACCCACATCGCCCGAGCCAATGCCGAAATTTGCTTCGGGAGCAATCAGGCTCTGAAGTTCGTCGGCCCGGCCCTTTTCAGCCAAGCTAACAATTTCCAAGCTTCTCCGCGCATAGGCTTGATATTGTGAATCAATATATGCCCCAGCGTCGGGAGGTGGTAGGCAGACGGAACCGGCTGCCGCAAGCATGGTAGCTAGGCTCACCGGTCACACTCCCCGAACACCACGTCGATCGCGCCCAGAATGGCGGTCGCGTCGGGCAGCATGTGGCCCTTGCACATGAAGTCCATCGCCTGAAGGTGCGAGAAGGCCGTGGGGCGGATCTTGCAGCGGTAGGGCTTGTTGGTGCCGTCGCTGACGAGATAGACGCCGAATTCGCCCTTGGGGCTTTCGGTCGCGACGTAAACCTCGCCCGCGGGAACGTGGAAGCCTTCTGTGTAGAGCTTGAAGTGGTGGATCAGCGCTTCCATCGACTGCTTCATCTCGCCGCGCTTGGGCGGCACGACCTTGGTGTCGCTGCTGGCGATCGGGCCTTGCGGCATGTCGCGCAGGCACTGACGGATGATCTTCGCGCTTTCGTAAACTTCCTTCACGCGCACCATGAAGCGGTCGTAGCAGTCCGAATTGGTGCCGACCGGAATGTCGAACTCCATGCGGTCGTACACGTCGTAGGGCTGGCTCTTGCGCAGGTCCCACGGCAGGCCGGCGGCGCGGATCATCGGGCCGGAGAAGCCCCAGGCGATCGCGTCATCGCGGCTGACGATGGCGATATCGACGTTGCGCTGCTTGAAGATGCGGTTGTCGATCACGAGGCTCATCGCGTCTTCGAACAGCTGGAAGAAGCGGTTGTCGAGCCAGTCGCCGATGTCCACCAGCAGCTTCTCCGGCACGTCCTGATGAACGCCGCCCGGGCGGAAATAGGCGCTGTGCATCCGCGCCCCGCTCGCCCGCTCGAAGAAGTTCAGGCAATCCTCGCGCAGGTCCATGATCCACAGGTTCGGCGTGAACGCGCCGACATCGAGGATGTGCGCGCCCATGTTGAGCATGTGGTTGCAGATGCGGGTCAGCTCGGCGAACAGCACGCGCAGGTATTGCGCGCGCTCGGGCACTTCGAGGTTGAGGAGCTTCTCGATGGCGAGCACATAGGTGTGCTCCATCGCCAGCGGCGAGCAATAGTCGAGGCGGTCGAAGTACGGGAGCGCCTGGAGATAGGTCTTCTGCTCGATCAACTTCTCGGTGCCGCGGTGGAGCAGGCCGATATGCGGGTCGACACGCTCGATCACCTCGCCGTCGAGCTCCATCACCATGCGCAGCACGCCGTGCGCTGCGGGGTGCTGAGGGCCGAAGTTGATCGTGTAGTTCTGGATGACCTCGCCCGAGGTGGTGGGCGATTCTTCGCGCTGCATGGTCATGCGCCGCCCTCCTTCGAGGTGGGATTGGGCGCGCCAGGCGCGGGTATGGCGGTGTCCTTCTGGGCCGGAGACGGCGGGGAAACGCGCTTGGCAGCCGCCTTGTTCGCTTCCTTGCCCGCGCCGGTCTGGGCCGGGGTGTCGGTAGTCTTGGGATCGGCAACTGAGGGCGCCCCGCGCGATTTCTCGTCACCCGGAAGCACGTAATCCGCGCCTTCCCAAGGGCTGAGGAAATCGAAGGTCCGCATTTCTTGTGCGAGTTCGACAGGTTCATACACCACGCGCTTTTCCTCCTCGGAATAGCGCAGTTCGGTGTAGCCTGTCATCGGGAAGTCCTTGCGGAACGGGTGCCCTTCGAAGCCGTAATCCGTGAGAATGCGGCGCAGGTCGGGGTTGCCTGCGAAGGTCACGCCGAACATGTCGAACACCTCGCGCTCGAGCCACCCGGCGTTGGGCCACAGCGTCGTGACCGTCGGGACCGGAGTGTTCTCGTCTGCCGAGCACTTGACCATGACGCGGTGGTTCTTGGTGAGGCTCTGGAGCATGTAGACAACCTCAAACCGCTCCGCGCGGTCGGGGTAATCAACGCCGGCGATCTCCATCAGCTGCTGATAGGCATGATTGTCGCGCAGGATCGCAAGCACGCGGGGGATCGCATCGCGCTCAACGCGGAAGATCACTTCGCCATGGGCTTCATGCGCCTCGATCAGCCAGACCGAGATGGTCTCGCTGACAGCATCGATCACGCCTTCGTTCGAGGCGAACTTGGGAGCGGAGTGGAGAACGGCCATAAGTCTCGCCCTTACCTCTCGACCGTGCCCACGCGGCGGATCTTGCGCTGCAATTGCATCACGCCGTAGAGCAGCGCCTCGGCGGTCGGGGGGCAGCCGGGGACGTAGATGTCGACCGGCACGATGCGGTCGCAGCCGCGCACCACCGAGTAGGAATAATGGTAATAGCCGCCGCCATTCGCGCAGCTGCCCATGCTGATCACATACTTCGGATCAGACATCTGGTCGTAAACCTTGCGCAGCGCTGGGGCCATCTTGTTGCACAGCGTACCCGCCACGATCATCACGTCCGACTGGCGCGGGGAGGCGCGCGGCGCGGCGCCAAAGCGCTCCATGTCGTAGCGCGGCATGTTGACGTGGATCATTTCGACCGCGCAGCTGGCAAGGCCGATGGTCTTCCACCACAGAGATCCGGTCCGCGCCCAGGTCGCGAGATCGTCGAGGCTGGCGACGAGGAAACCCTTTTCGTCGAGCTCCTGGCGCATGGCGAGGAATTTGGCTTCCTCGGCGCTGCCCGGGACCAGCCCGGCATTACGCGCGATTTCTTCCTCGGTGAGGTGAGGGTTCGCCGCGGGGTCGAGCATCACTCCCATTCGAGCGCTCCCTTCTTCCACGCATAGGCCAGCCCAAGCCCGAGCTCGACGAGGAAGATCATCATCGCCCACCACCCGGCCCAGCCGCTGCCCATCAGGCTGACCGCCCACGGGAACAGGAAAGCGGCTTCAAGGTCGAACACGATAAACAGGATCGCGACGAGGTAAAAGCGCACGTCGAACTGCGCGCGGCTGTGCTCGAAGGCGGG
>JANNWO010000025.1:0-4448 GCA_031408395.1 Sphingomonadales bacterium
CTGTCGGGCGAGCATTCGCAGCAGGAGCGCAACCAGGCACTGCAAGCCCTGCGTGACGGCCGCGTCCGCGTCTGCGTCGCCACCGATGTCGCCGCGCGCGGGATCGACCTTCCCACCCTCAGCCTCGTTGTCCATGTCGAGATCCCGCGCGATGCCGAATCGTTGCAGCACCGCTCGGGCCGCACGGGCCGCGCCGGGCGCAAGGGCGTCGCGGTGCTGATCGTGCCCTTCTCCGCCCGCCGCCGGGTCGAGGCGATGCTGGGCCGCGCGCAGATCAGTGCCGAGTGGCTGGATGTCCCCGACCGCGAAGCCATCGCGATGCGTGACCGCGAACGCCTGCTCGGCAAGCTCCTCGCTCCGACCGAATTCGACGAAGCCGACCGCGATCTCGCCCAGCAACTGCTCGCTCAGCGCAGCCCTGAGGATATCGCCGCGATGCTCGTCCACGCCCACCGCGCGCGGATGCCCGAGCCCGAAGATATCATCGCCAATTCGCGCGAGGCCCGCGCCGACGCCCAGAAGGAGCGCCACCGCCCCGGTTTCGAGGACACGGTGTGGTTCCGCATGGATATCGGACGCAGCCAGAATGCCGATCCGCGCTGGCTGCTGCCGCTGATCTGCCGCCGCGGCCATATCACCCGCAACGAGATCGGCGCGATCCGCATCGGGCAGGCCGAGACGTACTTCCAGATTCCGCGTACCATCGCCGACAAATATGCCGACGCCGCAGCGCGCACTGGCGAGGCCGACGGCGAGGAAGAGGCCCTGCTGATCGAACGCTCCGAAGCCGGTCCGCGCGAAGCCGCGCGCAGCAATCGCCAGCTGCGCCCCTCGCGCAGTTCTACCGACAATGCCTTCGTGAAGGCCAAGCCTTCGCCGCGCAAATTCAACAACGGCAACACCGGCACAAAGCCCGGTTCGGGGCCCAAACCCGGCAAGCCGGCGCACAAGCGTAATTTCAAGCAGACCTGAGCGCCGCTTGCTGGCCGCTCAGCCTTAGGGTTGGCCGGGGGTGACCTTCAGCGGCCCGAGGTTCGCGCTCAAGGTCCGGCCTCCGGTCCATGACCGCGCCGTGATCGACACGGTGAGGTAGGGGCACGGCGGCACTCGCTGCACCGCGAAGGCGGTTTCGCTTTGCGTGAAAGCGTTCTCGAAGAACGGCTCCGTCTGTCCCTGACAGGCAATGGCCAGCTTCAGGTCTCCGGTTTGCGAGGCCGGTTCGACCTCGTGCGCCAGACGGATGGCGAAGGGGCCTCCCGGATTGCGCAGCAGCCGCGATGCGATGACGCCGCCGTTGCCGGGTTTGACACCAACCTCCAGAGACTCCGGAGTATCGCCCGCCTGCGCGCGGAAGCCCGGTTGATCGGCGAGCTGCCAGTCGAACGGCGGGTAATCCGCCTTCCATGCCCCAGCGCCCTTGGACGCCGCGCGGGCGGGCGCAACCTTTGCATAAATGCGCTCGGCGATCGCGATCCGACCGCTTTGGGCAAGCCGGGCGATCAGCTTGCGGTCAAACACAGGGTCGTCGATTACGATACGCTCGCGCACGATGGCGAGGTTTTCGAGCGCCATTCCATCGTCGACAGCGAAATTCAGGAAGCTTTCGCGCCACGGCAAGGGCCGCGCCAGCAATCTGGCCAATCCGGGAACGGCAGCCTGTTGTCCCAAGGCCTTGGCGAGCACCGGGAAGAGCTCCTCCCGCCGCTCGGGATTGACCCGTAAGATCTCGTCGAGCGCGTCGATCGCGCCGAGATAATTTCCGGCCTTGCCGCGTTCCTCGAGCACCAGCACCTGAAGAACAGGATCGCGCCGGGTCAGCCGCGAAGCCGCTTCGACGAGCGCTGCCCTCGCCGCTGGATCGGTTTCGGACAGTGCCAGCAAAACGTAAGCGCGCGGCGCAAGCGGCTCGCGCCGGATCGCTGTGCGCGCCTGATCTGTTGCCGCACTGGCATACCGCGCAAGATCAGCCATGCGCGGCAAGCTGCTCGGCGAGGCTGAGGCACCGTCCGCTTGCGCTTGCAGTCCGCCATCGGCGGGCAGCCCTGCCGCCTGGCTGACGGCGGCAGACAGGGTGAGGTAGGCCACCTTCTCGCTAGCCAGGCCGTTCCACGGGAACACCGCGAGCGCACGCTCGGGCGATGCCTTCAAGGCAGCGCTGCTGAGGGCCTGCGTCCCGGACAGCACGGCGAGCGGGAGCGCGATCAGGCTCGCCAGCAGCACCCTTGCCAGGCCGGGCGGCGGGCTCATCGGCTCGCCCCGCCCGGTGTCACGCCGCGCCCGATTTGCCAGAGCCCTCGGAACTCGAGCCGTACCCATAGCCGTAGCCATAGCCATAGCCATAGCCGTAGCCGCTATTGTTAGGGCTCAGCTTGGTGACGATCGCGCCATAGACCCGCGCGCCGGTGCGGGTGAGGCGGTTAATGGCGTTCTCGATCGCGCGGATCTTGATGCGGTCGGATTCGATCACATAGATCACGCCGTCGACCGTGCGGGCCAGCTCGACCGCATCGGCGAGCGAGAGCATCGGCGCGCTGTCGATCAGGACGATATCGTAGTTCGCGCGCGCTTCATTGAGGATCTCACGGAAGCGCCCGCTGGCGAGCAATTCGACGGGGTTGGGCGGCGTGTGGCCATGGGGCAGCAGATCGAACCCAAAGGTCTCGACCTTGCTGACCTGCTCGGCAAGGGTCGCGGCGTTGCCGGTCAGCAGCGACACCAGATTCCCCCGGTCCGCAAGCCCTTGGCCCAGCAGGTCCTGCAGGCGCGAATTGCGTAGATCGGCGTCGATCAGCAGCACCTTCTTGCCAAGCTGCACGAAGCTGGTCGCCAGCGCGACGCAGGAAATGCTTTTGCCTTCCGATGGAACGGAAGAGGCGAGCATCAGCACCTGCGGGGCGCCCTGCGGCGTGAGGAAGGTGAGGTTGGTCCTGACCGACTTGTAGGCCTCGCTGATTTCCGATGCCCGCGTAAGGACCTCGGTGCGCATGTCCCCGGCGGCGGAATTGGGGATGAGGCCGAGCACGGGCAGGCCCAGCTTGCGTGTCACATCCTGCGGATCCTTGACCGTCTGGCTGAGCATGACCCGCAGATAGACAAGGCCCACCGCCAGCACGAGCCCGGCGCCAAGCGCGATCAGCATGTTCTGCCACAGCTTCGGGGAATAGGGCGCGCCAGGAACGTCGGCGCGATCGATCGACCCGATGTTGTTCTGGCCCGCACCCGATGCCTCGAGCTCCTTGAAGCGCTGGAGGAGCGCGTCATAGAGCTGCCGGTTGGTGTCGACCTCGCGCTTGAGGATGCCATACTGGATGGTCAGATCCTGCTGGCCGAGAAAGCGCCCCTTGGCATCGTCGAGCTGACTGCGCAGCTTGCTTTCCCGGATCGATGCCGAGCGCAAGGCGGCGCGCGAATCCGTTCCGAGCGACGCCTTCAGCGAGGCAACCTCGGCTTCCTTTTCCAGCAGCGGTGGGAATTTTGGGCCGAAGTTTGCGCGCAGGCTGGCGACTTCCGCTTCCTTTTTTGCAAGGTCGGCCTTCAACGTGCTGCGCGGGTCCTGCGCCGGGATGTCCCCCGATGCCGACGCGGCCTCGGCGGTGATCTTATCGGTCACGGCGGCCGCGAGCGCCTCGTTGAGCGCCTCCAGATCGGAAGCAATGAGGGTCTGCGTCGCGGTCTCCGACCCGCTATTCTCACCGCCGGACTGCAGCACCAGAATACCGTTGCTGTTCGCGTAGCCGACCAGCTCCTTTTCGGACGTCGCCAGCCGCTCGCGCAGTTCGGCGATCTGCTTACTGAGGAAGTCGCGCGCTTCGATGTTCGCGCCGAAGCGCTTCTCGTAATTGGCCTTGATGAATTCATCAGCCCAAAGATTGGCGACTTTCGCAGAGACCTGGGGCGAAGAGCTTGAATAGCCGATGTCGACGAGGCTCGATTGCTCGATCGGTGAGATCGTTATCCCCGCAAGCAGCGCGTTCTGGATGTCGGCTTCGGTGAGGCCCTGGGCCTGGTCGAGGCCTGCCGCGTCGATGAAACCCTCGTCGCGCAGCAGATTGCCTGCTTCCGCGACCCGTGCCGCCATGAACTTCGAAGCGAGCAGTTCATACTGCGTGTTGAGATATTGCAGCGTCGAGGCGCGCGAATCGTTCTTCATCGTGTCGATCGCGGTGACGTTGATCGTGACCTGCGACACTTCGAGGCGCGAATTGGCACGGTAGAGCGATGTCGAAAGCAGCGTGACGACGAGGCCCGCCAGCAAAGCTAGGGCGACAATCCCGAGCAGCCAGTACCGCACGGCACGCGCTTCAAGCCAATAGCGTTCAAGATCCAGATGGAACCCGCGCTCGTCATCCGGGGTGGTCGCCTCTTGGCCCGCGTTGATGGACGCGGTGCGCAGGACAGTCTTGTCAGGGTTCATGTTCATCGCTGCTGGGAAATCAGGATCGCGGCGG
>JANNWO010000026.1:0-22037 GCA_031408395.1 Sphingomonadales bacterium
AGGCGGCTGGCGCAGGGTCGGTCAAGTCATCTGCGGGAACGTAAATGGCTTGAACCGAGGTAATCGAACCCTTGGTGGTCGAGGTGATGCGCTCCTGCAGCGCCCCCATGTCGGTCGACAGCGTCGGCTGATAACCCACCGCCGACGGGATGCGGCCGAGCAGCGCCGACACTTCCGAACCGGCTTGCGTGAAGCGGAAAATGTTGTCGACGAAGAACAACACGTCCTGGCCTTCGACGTCGCGGAAATACTCCGCCATCGTCAGGCCCGACAGCGCAACGCGGGCACGTGCGCCCGGGGGCTCGTTCATCTGGCCGAAGACGAGCGCAACCTTGGAGCCTTCCGAAATCGCCTCGCCGGCTTCATTCTTGGCAATCACGCCCGCGTCGAGGAATTCGTGGTAGAGGTCGTTGCCTTCGCGGGTGCGCTCACCCACGCCGGCAAACACCGACACGCCGCCATGGCCCTTGGCGATGTTATTGATGAGCTCCTGGATGAGCACGGTCTTGCCGACGCCCGCGCCGCCGAACAGGCCGATCTTGCCGCCGCGCGCATAAGGCGCGAGCAGGTCGATCACCTTGATCCCGGTGACAAGGATTGCCGCGTCGGTCGACTGGTCGATGAACAGCGGGGCTTCGGCGTGGATAGGCATGGTGCTTTCCGCGCCGATCGGGCCGCGCTCGTCGATCGCTTCACCGATCACGTTCATGATCCGGCCCAGAACCTTGGGGCCGACCGGCACCGAGATCTGCGCACCGGTGTTGATCACTTCGCTGCCGCGGGTGAGGCCTTCGGTCGCGTCCATCGCAATGGTGCGCACGGTGTTCTCGCCAAGGTGCTGGGCGACTTCGAGCACCAGCGTCTTGTCGCCGTTGCGGGTTTCGAGCGCGGTCAGGATCGCGGGCAACGCACCCGGGAAGTGCACGTCGACGACGGCGCCGATGACCTGGCTGATGGTGCCGTTGGTGGTCTGGTTGAGAGCGGGTGCGGTGGCCATGATTATGTCCTTGATGCCTTGTCTAGTCTTGCAATTTGAAACGTACGGTCTGGGTCATTGACGTCTTCTGGGCGACGCCTTGCGCATCACGCTTGGGCTCGAACTTGGCCTTAGCTACGAAGATTGCGCAGATATTATCAGCGAAGTCCCGAGGAGCATTTGTCTCTAGAACTGAGCACTTCTCGACCACACCGATTTCATTCACGTCAAGTTTCGCGGTGACGAAACCGTCTTCACTGGTGGGCGCATCCGCTGGGCTGGAAGGCACCGGCTGGGCGGTAAAAACGGCCGCCAAGATCAAAGCCTTTAGCATTACAGCGCCTCTGCGCCCGCGATAATCTCGATCAATTCGGTGGTGATCGCGGCCTGACGCTGGCGGTTGTAGACGATCGTCAGCTTGCTGATCAGATCGCCCGCGTTGCGCGTGGCGTTGTCCATCGCGGTCATCGAGGCGCCCTGCTCGGAAGCCTCACGCTCCAGCAGCGCGCCGAACAGCTGGGTGCGCACGAAGCGCGGCAGCAGCTCCTCGAGGATTTCCTCTTCGCTCGGCTCGTATTCGACCACGGATTCCGCTTCGACCGCATTGGTCGGCGCGGGGACGGGGATCAGCTGGTTGATCGTCGGTTCCTGCGCCAGCGCCGACTTGAAAGTCGGGTAGATCAGGTGCGCAACATCGAACTTACCCGCTGCGAACAGCGCTATCAGTTCGTCGGTGATGCTCTCGGCTTCGTTGAAGCCCGGGGTCTTGACCGTGCTGGTGTCGAACCCGCCGCCGATCAGCGTCGGGAATTCGCGCTTGAGCGGCGCACGGCCCTTCTTGCCGACGAGGTAAAATTCCACCGACTTGCCAGCCGCCTGAAGCTCGCGCGCCTTGGCCTTGGCAGCCTTGACGAGGTTCGAGTTCAGACCGCCGCACAGGCCCTTGTCGGTGTTGACCAACACGAGAAGGTTGCGCTGATCCGATCCGGTGCCAGCGAGCAGCTTGGGCGCGCTGTCCCCAGCGACCTTGCCAGCCAGCGACGCCATCACCGCCGCCAGCCGCGTGGCATAGGGCCGCGCCGCTTCGGCCGCAGCCTGAGCACGGCGCAACTTGGCTGCCGCGACCATCTGTTTGGCCTTGGTGATCTTCTGGGTCGATTTGACCGAGTTGATCCGGCCCTTGAGGTCCTTGAGTGAGGGCACGTCAGGGCGTCCTTACGCGAACTGCTTGGCGAAAGCTTGGAGCGCGGCCTTGGTCTTGTCCGCAACCTCGCCTTCGAACTTCTTGCTGGTTCGGATATCGGTCAGCACCGAGCCATGCTCGCGGCGCATGAAGTCGAGCATCTGGCTCTCGTACTCGTTCACCCGGTTCACCGGGATCGCGTCGAGGAAACCGTTGGTGCCGGCGTAGATCGACACGGTCTGCTCTTCGAACGGCATCGGGCTGAACTGCGCCTGCTTGAGCAGCTCAGTCAGACGCGCGCCGCGGTTGAGCAGCTTCTGCGTCGAGGCATCAAGGTCCGAACCGAACTGCGCGAACGCCGCCATTTCGCGGTATTGCGCCAGATCGAGCTTCATCGAGCCCGAGACCTTCTTCATCGCCTTGGTCTGGGCGGCACCGCCCACACGCGACACCGAAAGACCGACGTTGATCGCCGGACGGATGCCCTGATAGAACAGGCCGGTTTCAAGGAAGATCTGCCCATCGGTGATCGAGATCACGTTGGTCGGGATGTAGGCCGACACGTCGCCCGCCTGAGTCTCGATGATCGGCAGCGCGGTCAGCGAGCCGCTGCCGTTGTCGGCGTTCATCTTCGCTGCACGCTCGAGCAGGCGGCTGTGGAGATAGAAAACGTCGCCCGGATAGGCTTCGCGGCCCGGAGGACGACGCAGCAGCAGCGACATCTGGCGGTAGGCGACGGCCTGCTTGGAAAGGTCGTCGTACACGATCACGGCATGCATGCCGTTGTCGCGGAAGAACTCGCCCATCGCGCAGCCGGTATAGGGCGCAAGGTACTGGAGCGGCGCGGGCTCCGAAGCGGTCGCGGCAACGACGATGGTGTATTCCATCGCGCCGTTTTCTTCGAGCTGCTTGACGATCTGGGCGACGGTCGAACGCTTCTGGCCGATCGCGACATAGACGCAGTAGAGCTTCTTGCCTTCGTCGTCGCCGGCGTTGGCTTCCTTCTGGTTGATGAAGGTGTCGATCGCGACGGCGGTCTTGCCGGTCTGACGGTCACCAATGATCAGCTCGCGCTGACCGCGGCCCACGGGCACCAACGCGTCAATCGCCTTGAGGCCGGTCTGCACGGGCTCAGAAACGGATTCGCGCGGGATGATGCCGGGGGCCTTCACTTCGACGCGGCTGCGCTGGGTGGTCACGATCGGGCCCTTGCCATCGATCGGGTTGCCGAGCGCGTCGACCACGCGGCCGAGCAGGCCCTTGCCGACCGGCACGTCGACGATGGTGCCGGTGCGCTTGACGACATCGCCTTCCTTGATCTCGGCGTCCGAGCCGAAGATCACGACGCCGACATTGTCGGCTTCGAGGTTGAGGGCCATGCCCTGCACGCCGTTGGCGAATTCGACCATCTCGCCGGCCTGCACCTTGTCGAGGCCGTGGATGCGGGCGATGCCGTCACCTACCGACAGCACGGTGCCGGTTTCGCTGACTTCGGCCTCGGTGCCGAAATTGGCGATCTGGTCCTTGATGACCTTCGAGATTTCTGCGGCGCGGATTTCCATGGGTTTGTCCTTTAGGCCTTCATGGCTTGGGCAAGCGAGTTGAGACGGGTGCGGATCGAGGCATCAATGCGCTGCGAGCCGATAGTGACGACGAGGCCGCCAAGAAGGTCGGGATCGACCGAGGCGGTGAGCATGACGGTGCGCCCTTCGCGCGCCGTCAGCTTGGTCTTCAATGCCGCGACCTGATCATCGCTGAGCGGGTGCGCGCTGGTCACGGTAGCGGTCACTTCGCCGCGCTGGGCAGCAGCGATCGCCCTGAAAGCGGCGATGATCGCGGGCAGCTTGCCAAGGCGGCGGTTGGCGGCGAGCACGCCGAGGAAATTGGTGGTGAGGGCTGAAAGCTTGAGCTTCTTGGCCACTGCCGCCATCGCCTTGCCAGCAACATCGCGCGACAGTTCCGGGTTGGTGGTCAGCGCGGCGAGATCACCCGATTCGGCCAGGGCAGCGCCCAGCGTCTCGAGGTCCCTCTCGACCGAAGTCACCTTGCCGTTTTCGGCGGCGAGATCAAACAGGGCCGAGGCATAGCGTCCAGCCAGGCTAGCCTTGATACCGGCGGAAATATCCACGCGCGTGCAATCCTCTCGCGAAGCTTCGAAGGGTAATATGCTTGGGCCTTGGGAATGGGGCGTGCGCGAGGGCTGCCCGCAAGGTTGGCGCGCGCCTAGCAATTGATTCCCGCCGGTGCAAGCTGTGAGGGGGCGGAATTGTGCGGGTGCGAAGTGGGATGGGGTGCTCGGGAGCAGAAACCTCAGGGTTAGGCCGCTGCGGGTGCGCTCTTCGTCTCCTGGACCGCCGGGTCGAGATTGCCCGCCCCCAGCAATCCGGCAGCCAGTGCCTGCCACCTCGTCCGGCTCACTTGGCGGCGCCCCCCGCCGACTTCGCCGTGCACGAATAGACCAGCCGCTCATTGGGCCGCTCGGGCAGCTTGGCGATCAGCGCCGATTGCTGTTCGCCCAAGGTGCGCGCGGCGTCGCTCACCCCGCAGGAGGGCGGCGTATAGGCCGAGCGGTCCTCGCGCGCTGCGCTTAGCGCCTGCTGGCCGAGCAGGTAGCGGTCGGTGCGCAGGGTGCGGGTTTCGGGGTCGTAGGTGTTGACCGCCACCGCGGCATCGTCCTGCGCGGCGAGGACCCTTTGCCATTCGCCGCCCGGACCGAGTCCATATTGCGTGCGCTTGTTGACGCAGCCGTCCGCCGACCATTCGAGGGCGACGTCGTCGGTGCGCGCCGAAGTGACGCGGCTGCGATCGGGGACGAGGGTGCATATAAGAGCGCCCTCAGCGGCTCCCGATGCTGGCGTGGTGCCGGGAGCCTCGCGACCTTCGGCCTTGGCAATAGCGGCTGCGACCCGGTCCTCGATCTCGGCAAGTCCCGGACGAGTGACCCACGCCAGCACCGCGATCGCTGCGGCCACAACTGCAACCGCGGCGGCGATCCGGGCGTGGGTACGCCGCGCTTCATCGCCGCGCCACACGCCTGCCGCATAGCCGGCGCCGATCGCCGCCAGCAGGGCGATCAGGGCGATCGCCATGCGGTTCTCGCGCGCCTCGAGCACGTCCATCTGCGCGGTCAGCTGCGCCTTTTCGCCCACGTTGCGCATGGTTTCGGCGCGCTCGGCGAGCCGGGAGCGGGCCTGCGACTGCTCTGCCTCGAGCCGCTGGCGCTCGTCGGCATTCAATTCGTCGATCGATCGGCAGGGGAGGGTGTTGGTGACCGGCTCTACCCCGAGATTGCGCAGAAACGGCAGCAGCTCGCGCAAGCTCACCGCGAAGTAGAACTCCGCATCCCCGCCGGCCGAATCCGTGCTGAACGAGTTGACCCCGATCACCCGCCCGCAGGGATCGAGCAGCGGCCCTCCCGAATTGCCGCGCGCGATCGGCGCGGTGTGCAGGATCGTGTCGAACTGGCGGCTGGGGCGCAGGCCCGAGATATAGCCGCGCGACTTCACCGGCGGCTGGGCGCGGAAGATGTCGTTCATGCCAAGCCCTTGAGCAAGATCGACATTCATCGGATAGCCAACCGCCGCAACTTCGCCCTGATCGACCGTCGGCCCGCCGGCAAGCGCCAGCGGGGGCAAGCGCAGGCTACCCTTGGCGATCTCGAGCAGGGCCAGATCGTTGCGCGGGCTGATCGCGATGATGCGCGCAAAGGCGCCGCCCTCTCCCTCGGCCGGGACGATCCCGATCCGCAGCGTGTCGTCCTGCGCGGCCTCGGTCACCACATGGGCATTGGTGACGATCCGCGTCGGACTGACGGCAAAGCCGGTGCCGTGGGAGATGGGCACGGGCTCACCGTTCTCGGTGCCGATGATCACCACCCGCACGACCCCGCGCGAGGCGGCCTCGACGTCGCCGGGATCGGCGGAGGCGGGAAGCGCGAGAAGGGTCAGGAGCAGCGCAAGCGCGCCGAGAAGCCGGGTCATGGCGCGCTTATAGCTGCTTTTTTAGCGCGCGCGACATTGAACGCAACAACCGGGGGTGCGGCAGGGCGGGGGCTGTGGCAGAGTGTTTCACGTGAAACATTATGAGAACATATCGGATGAGGAGCGCTGGCAGATTGCGCAGGCCAAGGACCGCCGTTTCGACGGCGCCTTTGTCACCGGTGTTCATTCGACCGGCATCTATTGCCGCCCCTCGTGCCCGGCGCGCGCGCCTTTGCGCAAGAATGTGCGGTTCTATGCGACGCCGGCCGATGCTGAGGGTGCGGGACTAAGGCCTTGTAAACGCTGCTCTCCCAAGACGCAGAGCGCCGAGGAGGCTTGCGTCCTTGCCGCGATTGCCGCGATCCGGGCTAGCCAAGAACAGGGGGCTGGCGCGATGACGCTGGCGGCGCTCTCCGATCTGACCGGCTATGCCCCGACGCACTTCCAGCGATTGTTCAAACGCACGGTCGGAATGTCGCCCGCCGCTTTTGCCCGGGCTTTGCGCGAGGAGCGTTTGCGAGACGCGCTTGGAGGGGGTCTAAACGTGACCGAAGCCCTGTCTAAAGCGGGCTACGGGGGGTCTAAAACGTTCTACAACACCGCGAAAGGCAGGCTGGGAATGACGCCGAGCGACTGGAGCAGAGGCGGCGCGGGCCGCGTGGTGCATTGGGCGGTGCTGGAGACCTCGCTGGGGCCAATGCTGATCGCCGCGACCGATAAGGGGGTGTGCTGTCTGGCATTTGGCGAGGGCGAGGCAGAGCTGCGGCTGCGCTTCCCGCGCGCCGAGTTGGTAGCGGCAGGCGATGACTTCCGCGCGCTATTTGCCCAAGTGGTCGAGGCGGTCGAACAGCCCGGCCCAGGCAGCGCCGCGATCCCGCTCGACGTGAAAGGCACCGCGTTCCAGCAGCGCGTCTGGGAAGAACTGCGCCGCATCCCCCACGGCGAGACGCGCTCCTACGGAGAGTTGGCGGCGGCTTTGGGGAACCCGAAAGCGAGCCGCGCGGTCGGCGGGGCGAGCGGCGCAAACCATGTCGCGGTGCTGATCCCCTGCCACCGGGTGATCGCCGCCGATGGCACGCTGGGGGGCTATGCCTATGGGCTGGCGATCAAGGCGGAGTTGTTGCGGCGGGAGGGCGTTTGATCAGATGCCGTTTTCGATCACGCTGATGACCGCTGAAGCCTTCGCAGCGATTTCGGCGTCCACGCTGTCTGACAGAGCAAGCGTTTCCAGTCTGTGGCGTAAATGCTCGGATGTATAGAACTCACAAAGCTGCGCTCTGTGGGCGTTTCTCCAGAAGGTTGTTAACCGGATTTTTCCGTAGTCACCAAACTCGCCGCACCAATCCTGCCACAGTCGCTCCACAAGTTGCTCATCGGCCATGGACATCACTTGCGACCAAAGGTCATCCAGCTGCCACCCGCCCAGCGTGAACATGCACATGATCTCGTCGAGAGTATGATGGCACCAAGCACCGGTTGATGGCGAACCACTTTGCAGGAATCGGCGCTGAAAACGATCCAGCACGCTCCACTGCCTGTCCGACCAATGGCTTGGGTTGCCGGTATCAAACCGCGAGAGTGACGCTTCGATGCCCACGTTCTTGGGTTCCTCTCCCACAGCGAGGACTTCAAGCGTTCGCGGCAGGAGATAAGACCAGATGTGCTTGCGAACGCCCTCAGTGGCGCAGGCTGCACCAAACCATTCCTGCAGATAGTGGAGGGGCAGGTCTTCGATGTTCGGACGGAAGAAATCCGCTTCGATTTCCTTGGGCATGCAGCAGTCTGTGCAGACATCGACGTCGTTTGGCTTGTATCCATCGAAGGCCAGATAGGCTTCCTTGATAAGATCATAGAACGGGTGATCCCGGGAGATTTTCGCCCCGGGGTCTGTTGGGTTCTCACGACGTTGCCATCCCATGCGAAGTCCCTCAATCCATCTTGAACCACATTCCCACCCCCAGGCCCTCCCGCAGGCGGGAGGGGAGTAGCAGCGCTTCCAGTCCCCCTCCCGCAAGCGGGAGGGGTAAGGGGTGGGCCCGCGCCAGCCTCAATCCAGCTTCGGCGGCATCCCCGGTTCGCACTTGGCCATGGCGGCCTGATACGCCGGACGCTCGCCGATGCGCTTCAGATACGCTTGCAGGTTGGGCATGCCCTCGATGCTCATGCCGCTCATCGCGCGGCTGGTGGTGAGCTGGAAGCCCATCATGATGTCCGCCGTGGTGAGCTGCGATCCGCCGAAATAGTCCGCCTCACCCAGCCGCTTTTCGACGATGGCCCAGCCCTTCGCCACGCGGTCGGCGACAAACGAAGGAAGTTCCTTGGCGCCCATGAACTGCGTCACCAGCGCCATCATGCCATTGGTCATGAAGGTCGCGTTGGCCCAGTGGAGGTAGAACAGGTGGTCGGCGAAATCGGGATGGTCGATGCCGGGGGTCAGTGCGGTATCGGGCGCATATCTGGCGATGATGTAATCCATGATCGCCCCGCTCTCGCCCAGCACCAAGTCGCCATCGGTGATGACCGGCGCGATGCCCATCGGGTGCAGCGCCTTGTATTCGTCGGGCGCGAGGCGGTTGTCGGCGCGGCGGTTGTAGAGCTTGCAGTCGTATTCGATCCCCAGCTCCTCGGCGAGCCAGACGATGCGTTCGGATTGCGACAGGCGCAGGTGGTGGATGGTCAGCATGGCGTCGGCTCTCCGTCGATTAGTATTGCCCATGGCCTAGCCAAGGCTGCGCGTCTGCGCCATCCCTTCGTCACCGGACATTGGGGAGCATCGCGATAATGGACGCCGAACACACTGCGCCGCAACCGCTGTGGAAGCGGATCTGGAACTTCCCGCTGGTCGCGATGCTGGCGGCGATGGTGCTGGTCTCGGCCGTTCTCGCAGGAGCGGGGTTCGCGCTGCCGAAGGTGTTCGCGGGGGTGGCGCGCGAGATCGCCATGCCGGTGCAGACCATAATCACGGTCGCGGCGCTGCTCGCGCTCTACAAGCTGGTGCTCCAGCATCTGGGCGAGCGGCGGCACGACGACCTGCGCTTGGTCGAAGCCCTGCGCGGTCTCGCCATCGGAACCGCTGCTGCCTTCGTCCTGTTCAGTGTGATCGTGGGCGTGGCCGCTCTGTTCGGGTCGTACCGGATCGTCGGCTGGGGCGGGATGGGCAACTGGGCCTTCATCCTGTTCGGCGGCGGGGTCGGTGCAGGCTTCATCGAGGAGCTGATCTTCCGCGGCATTCTGTTCCGCTGGATCGAGGAATTCGCGGGCAGCTGGGCGGCGCTGTTCGTGACCTCGGCGCTGTTCGGCCTTGGCCATATTGGTAATGACAACGCGAGCTGGTTCTCGTCGGTGGCGATCGCGATTGAAGCGGGGCTGATGCTGGGCGGAGCCTATATGCTGACCCGCTCGCTTTGGGTGCCGATCGGCATCCACTTCGGCTGGAACGTCACGCAGGGGCTGGTGTGGGACGTGCCGGTCTCGGGCAATGATGTCGACGGGCTGGTCGATGCGCGGCTGGTCGGCGATCCGCTGATTTCGGGCGGTGCTTTCGGGCTTGAGGCTTCGGTGATCGCGCTGGTGGTCGCCGGGGCGTTCGGCGTGTGGCTGGTCAAGCGCGCCGCCGACAAGGGCGAGGTGATGCGCCCGTGGTGGGTGCGCCGCCGCCGCCACGCTCTCGAGGTTGCCGCGGCCTAGTCGCGCGCCCAGCCGGGACGGGCAGGTTCAAGGCTGGCGAGGAACGTCTCGGCGCTTTCGAGATATTCCGCGCGTTTGTCCTCGGCCATCCGGTCCCAGGTGCCATAGATGCGTCCGATGCGGTGATTGCTTGCCAGCTTATCGCGGTTCCTCACCATGAAGTCCCAGTAGAGCGGGTTGAACGGGCAGGCGTTCGGCCCCGTCTTCTGCGCGACCTTGTAACGGCACTTGCCGCAGTAATTGCTCATCTTGTTGATGTAGTTCCCCGACGCCGCATAGGGCTTGGTCGCGAGCCTGCCGCCATCGGCATAAAGCACCATGCCCGCCACATTGGGCAGCTCGACCCACTCGTAGGCGTCGGCATAGACGGCAAGGTACCAGTCGGCGACCTGCTGCGGATCAATCCCGGCGATCAGGCAGAAATTGCCGAGCACCATCAGGCGCTGGATATGGTGTGCGTGGGCGTCCTCGCGGGTGGTGCGGATGCAGTCTGACAGGCAGCGCATGTCGGTCTTGCCGGTCCAGAAGAATTCGGGGAGCGGGCGGTGCGCGTTCAACTCGTTGGCTTCGGCAAGGCCGGGCATGGCGTGCCAGTAGAAGCCGCGCACATATTCGCGCCAGCCGATGATCTGGCGGATGAAGCCCTCGACCGAGTTCAATGGTGCGTGTCCGGCGCGGTAGCGGGCCTCGGCTTCGCGGCATAGCTCGAGCGGGTCCAGCAGCCCGCAATTGAGGCTGGTCGAGAGCATCGAGTGGTAAAGGTCGTCCTCGCCGTGGACCATCGCGTCCTGATAGGGGCCGAACAGGGTGAGGCGCCGGGCGAAGAAGGCTTCGGCGGCCTCCAGCGCCTGCGCGCGCGTCACCGGCCAGCCAAACGGTTCCAGATCGCCGAAGTGATCGGCAAAGCGCGTGGCCACCAGTGCGATGACCTCCTGCGTGATCGCGTCGGGCGCGAACTTGGGGGTGGGCGGCGCGGCCATCCCGGCCTTGGGCGGCTGGCGGTTTTCGGCGTCTAGGTTCCACACGCCGCCAGTGGGCTTATCTCCCTCGATCAGCAGTCCTGTCTTGCGGCGCATTTCGCGGTAGAAATATTCCATCGTGAGGTGCTTGCGGCCATCGGCAAAGCTGCGGAACTCGGCGTGGCTGGCGATGAAGCGCGTGTCTGGCAGGATCGTAACGGGGCAGGGGAAGCGGCCTTCCCATTCCTCCATCGTTTGCGCGACGCGCCACTCACCGCTTTCGGTGACGCGGATTTCGGACGGAGCGTGGCGTTCCACTGCCCGGGCGACTTCGCCGGTGAAACTCCCGATGTTCGCTGGGTCGTCGAGGCGCACGTAATCGACCTGCCAGCCCTCGACCTGAAGCTCAGCGGCGAAGTGCCGCATGGCAGAAAAGATCAGCACGATCTTCTGTTTGTGGTGCTTCACATAGGTCGCCTCGTCCCACACCTCCATCATCAGGATGACGGCGTCGTCCGGGGTCAGGCCCTCGAGGCTGGAGAGATTGCGCGAAAGCTGATCGCCGAGGATTGGGACGAGGATAGGGTTGGTCATGAGGGGGTTACGCGAGGCAGGCGGATTTGGTTGCCTTCGACGAAGCCGTACGGTTCGATATCCACGCCAACCCGCGCTCTGCCTACTGCGTCGCTTCCAAGGCCCGCCATGCGGCGTCCGAGAAGGCGGGATCGTTGAGCATCGAGATCAGCAGCGCGCTCGGCATGTCCTTGTCGCCGCGCCGGCTCAGAGCTGTCGCATAGGCGTAGCGGATATCGCCGACGCCTGCGTTTGCCATGAAGGCTCGCGCCAGCTGGCTGAAGGCTGCTTCGGGTGCCTCGCGGCCTTGCTCGACGTAGGACTGGTAATTGAGCGCCGCTGCCAGCGGGTGACGCTCGGCGTCGCTGGCCAGCGGGGTGAGGATCGCCCGCACCGCGTCATAGTCCGCCGCGTCATCGGGATTGCCCGCCCGCACCAGGCGCGACAGCATGATCTCGGCCTTCAGCCTACGCGCCTGCGCGAGTTCGGGATCACGCGCCAGTGCCTCTTTGACCGCTCGCCAGGCATTGGCATCGGGATAGGGGTTGGCCACGACGATGATTTCCCGGTTGTTGAAACCGAAGCCCCGAAAGACCGGCTTGCCGCCGTAATCGCTATTCTGGACGAGCGCATATTCGGCTGCGGCATATTCGTACCACGTCTGCGCGCTAGCGGATCGGCTTCGGGTCAGGCCCGCGAGCTTGCGCGCAGTGTCCCGCAGCCGAATTTCAAGCAAGCGTTCGACACGCAAGTCGATCAGCGCGATCTCGTCGGCCGTCATGCGACGGACAGCGACTTGGGCGACGAAGGCCGGTTCGATCTTCACCTGCTGCACCGGAGCGACCGTCTCCCGATTGCCGAGTTGCTTTGCCAGGATGTTGAGATCGCCCAGCTCGCCTGCGGCATCTTCCATGCTGCGCCCCGAGACGTAGGCCGCAATGTAGCGATCGAGCATGCCGGCATATTGGGGGTCGAGCAGCAGCGGGCTGGCAATCAGGCGGCTCAGATCGAGAAACCGCGCATATGCCGTTTCCGATTTATGGCGGGATCGCACCGATAGCACCTCGGCAAGCGTAACCCGGCTGAGGGTGCGGATCGGCTGCAACGCGTTCGGTGCGCCGATGACGAACTGGCCCTTCTCGTCGCGGTAGGCGGTTGCGAAGAATTGCGACAAGCCGCCCGTCACCCACATGGGTTTGGGGCGAAAAAAGGCGTTGGCGAGGTGAAATTGGCTGACGCAGTAGAAGATCGGCCCTGGCCGAGGCTTGGGGTCCGGCAGCGGGCGTTCCATGGTCGGCTCGTCCGGGGCGTAGAGGGCATAGCCGATCGCAAGTTCCGGCTTGTCCTGACACAGTGCGGTCGCGCGGTAATCGACCGTCTCGGCGAGCTGATCGCGATCGTTGGTCAGGTAGAGTTCGGGCTTGCGGCCATGCTGAGTCTCGCCCGGCATCAACCCGTGAAGCACGCGGTCGAACTCCTCGATCGTCTGCATCAACGCACGCAGTTCCGCCTCGCTCATCCGTGTATGGACGATATAATGATCGCTTTCGGCGCGCAGCCAGTCGGTGGCATGGGCGGGAACGCCGAGCGCAAGGGCGAACAGGAACAGGCAGAGGCGCGACACCATGCGGCACAAGTTATCACAGTCGCATTGCATGTAAATATTTGGCCTACACAAAGGAATAGGGATCGATATCCACACCGACCCGCACGCCGGGGGCGAAGTTCACGCCCGCGATCCAGTCGCGCAGCACGGCTTGCAGGTTCGCGCTGCGCTTTGCGTTGACGAGGAAACGGTAGCGGTAACGGCTCCTCAGTAGCGCCAGCGGGGCAGGCGCGGGGCCGAGGATCTGGACGTCCGCCAGCCGCGGGCGGACATCGCCGAGCCGCACCGCCGACTCGCGCGCCTCGCGCTCGTCCTCGCTGGAGAGGATGATCGCCGCCCAGCGCCCGAACGGCGGTGCGCCGGCATCGCGTCGGCCCTCGGTCTCGGCGGCATAGAAGGCGTCGCGGTCGCCGTCCGCCAGCGCGGCGATGACGGGCGCGTCGGGATGGCGCGTCTGGATCAGCACTTCGCCCGGTTTGGCGCCGCGTCCGGCGCGACCGGCGACCTGCGCGATTTGCGAGAAGGTGCGCTCGCCCGCGCGCAGATCCCCGCCTTCAAGGCCGAGGTCGGCATCGACCACGCCCACCAGCGTCAGTTCGGGGAAGTGGAAGCCCTTTGTCACAAGCTGCGTGCCGATGATGATGTCGATCGCGCGTCCTTCAGCCATGGCGATGAACTCGGCGGCGCGTTCCGGGGTGTTGAGCGTATCAGATGTGGCGACCGCGATCCGCGCGTCGGGAAACAGGTCGGCGACTTCTGCCGCGATGCGCTCCACCCCAGGGCCGCAGGCGACGAGGCAATCGCTCTCGCCGCATTCTGGGCACGCTTCGGGCACCCGCGTCTCGAACCCGCAATGGTGGCAGGCGAGGCGCGCCGACAGACGGTGCTCGACCAGCCACGCGCTGCACGACGGGCATTTGAAGCGGTGCCCGCAATTGCGGCACAAGGTAAGCGGCGCATAGCCGCGGCGGTTGAGGAACAGGAGCGACTGTTCGCCCTTCGCCAAGCGGTCGCGCAAGCCCTCCACCAGCGGCCCGGCGAGCCAGCGTCCGCTCCCCGGTTTTTCCTCGGTGAGGTTGACGAGCTTGACCGCAGGCAGGCTCGCCCCGCCGTAACGGCTGGGCAGGTCAAGCTTGGTGTAGATGCCTTGGGAGGCCATGTGCAGGCTCTCGAGCGCCGGGGTGGCGCTGGCGAGGATCACCGGGATGGACTCGAACCGCGCGCGCATCACGGCGACGTCGCGGGCGTTGTAGCGCACGCCGTCATCCTGCTTGAAGCTGATCTCGTGCGCCTCGTCGACCACGATCAGGCCGAGATTGGCATAGGGCAGGAACAGCGCCGAACGCGCGCCGACCACCACCTGCGCGGAACCTTCGGCAATCGCCCGCCACGCGCGCCGCCGCTCGGTTGATCGCAATGATGAGTGCCACAGCACCGGCGCCGCGCCAAAGCGGGCGGCGAAGCGGGTGAGGAAGTTTTCTGTGAGCGCGATCTCGGGCAGCAGGACCAGCACCTGTCGCCCTTCGCGGATCGCTTGCGCGACGGGCTCGAAATAGGTCTCGGTCTTGCCCGATCCGGTCACGCCGTCGAGCAGGAAGGGCGCGAAGGCCTGCGCCTTGACCGCCGCCACGAGCTGTTCCGCCACCTCACCTTGAACAAGGGAGAGATCGGGCTGGTGGTAATCGGGGTCGGCACTCGGATAGCGGCGGTCGATGGCCACGCTTACCGGCTCGATGAGCCCAGCTCCCGCCATCCCGCGCAGCACGCCTTCGGAGACCCCCGCAAGGCCCGCGAGTTCGCGCATTGTGCCCTGCTGACTGGCAAGCTTCTCCATCGCGGTCTTGCGCTGCGCGGTCAGCCGCCCGGAGGCCTCGGCGGCCGTCAGCCGATACTCCGTCATGGTCGCCGGTCCGCCCAGCGCCCCGCCGCTGGCCAGCGCCATGCGCGCAACGCTCGCTAGCGGCGCGCAGTAATAGTCCGCAGTCCACTCGATCAGGCGCCGCAGCGCCTTTGGGAGGGGCGGAACGGAAAGCACCTCGGTGATCGGCCGCAGCCGCTCGAAGGCGATTTCGTCGCCGGGCAGCCGCCCCTCGTCCCAGACGATCCCCATCACCCTGCGCGGCCCCAGCGGCGCGACCACCACGCTTCCCGCAGGCGCATCCACGCCCTCGGGCAGCCGATAATCGAGCGCGCCTAAGGCTGCGTTGAGGACAAGAAGGCGAACGCGGTTCATGTTGGGGTTATATGGAGAGCCGCATAGCGATCCCGCAAGATTGGAGGCACGAACAATGACCGCAATTGTCACCCACATGGCCACCCGCCGCAGCCTGCTCGCCGGAGTCGCAGGCGCAGGCGCGCTTCTGCTGCTGCCCGGATGCGCCAGCACCGGTGGGGGTTTCAGCCTTGAAGAAGCTGTTCGGCGGATGCTGATGCTGGCCTCCGAGAACGCCTTTGCGCGCCTCACCGCGCCCGGCGGCTACTGGGACGAACAGGTGGCGCGTATCGGCCTTGGCAACCTGATGGGTACGCGCGGCGACGTGCTGTCGCGGATCCTCACCTCCGCGCTGGTCAAAGACCGGCTGGAGGAGCGTTTCGCCACATTCGCGATCGACGCGAGCTACCGCGCCGCGCCGGTGGTGACCGACGCGATCCGGGTGGTCGGCTTCCAGAACGCCATCGCGCTGGTGCGCGGCGGGCCGACCGCGGCGAGCAGCTATCTGCGCCAGGAGGTCGGCACCGCGCTGCTCGATGCGGTGGTGCCTGAACTCGGCGACGCAATCCGGATGAGCCGCGATCCGCTCCTCGGACAGGCGCTGAACGCGCTTACCGGCGTTGACGTGGCAGCGGTCGCCGACCGGGTCGGCACAGAGGTCGACAGTGCCATCTGGGGCGAGATCGGCCGCGAGGAAGCCGCGATCCGCGCCGATCCGCGCTCCACCCGCGACCCGGCGATCATCGCCGTGTTCGGCGCGGCGCGGGCGCTGTGAGGCGGCTTCAGAAGCGGTACTCGATCCACGCCTGCGGCACGTGGTTGAGCGGATCGCGCGCATTCGGAATCGGAGTGTAGATCGCAAGGTAGGCCAGCGAGAGCCTGAACTCGTTGGAAATCCTCCAGCCGATCTCCGCCCGCCCGCGCCATTGATCGCGCGCCGTATCAGGGTCGCGCGACTGGGTTTGGACAAGATTGAAAAACTCGCCGTCAAGCCGCGCTTCGACCTTGCTTGCGATCGGTAAGGTGTAGCGCAGGCGCTGACGAGCCCGGATTTCCATCCGGTCGGCACCATCGAAAAACCGTTCCTCGATCCGAGTCCGTAGGGCAAGCCGCCCGGTGGTAAAAGTGAACTCCTGATGCGGGCGGATTTCGGTGCGGCCGCCCGCCTCGAACACGCCTAGGCCACCGCCGACGCGTACGGAATCGCCGACTTCCTGCTCGATATTGAATCTTATGGTCTGCTGTTCGTCGCCGCGCCGCTCTTCGCGCCACCGTGCCGAAGCGTCGATTGTGAGGCGTGTATCCTCGTCGAGGTCTCCGCTTGCGACGGCATAGAGCCATAATTGCACATCCTCGTCCGCCGCTCGCGCGATCGATGGTTGCCAAGCCGCGATCGTGGCGGCAAGCAGCATCGCAAATCTGACCGGCCACCGTATCATGCTCGTCCCCTAGGCCTGCCTGAGCCGCGCTGGCTATCGCAAAAGCTGGAGTGAACCCATGAAATTCTTCGTCGATACCGCCGAGATCGAACCGATCCGCGACCTTGCCGCCACCGGCCTGCTCGACGGGGTGACCACCAACCCCTCGCTGATCGCCAAGTCGGGGCGCGACTTCATGGAAGTGACGCGCGAGATCTGCGGGATCGTCGACGGCCCGGTCAGCGCGGAAGTGGTCGCGCTCGATCATGCGACGATGATGAAAGAGGCCGAGGTCCTCCGCAAGATCGCCGACAATGTCTGCATCAAGGTGCCGCTGACAGTCGACGGCCTCAAGACCTGCAAGGCGCTCACGGGTGAGGGCACGATGGTCAACGTCACGCTGTGCTTCTCGGCCAACCAGGCGCTGCTCGCGGCCAAGGCGGGGGCCAGCTTCATCTCGCCCTTCGTCGGTCGCCATGACGATAACGGGTTCGATGGGATGGACCTCATCGAGGACATCCGCCTGATCTACAACAACTACAATTTCGCCACCGAAATCCTCGTGGCATCGGTGCGCCACACCATGCATGTGCTGCAAGCCGCGAAGATCGGCGCCGACGTCATGACGGCGCCGCCCAAAGTGATCCACGACCTGTTCAAGCACGTGCTGACCGACAAGGGCATCGAAGGCTTCATGGCCGACTGGGCCAAGACCGGGCAGAGCATCCTGTGACGGGCATCCTCTAAGCCGATGGCCGACCAGTCCCCGCTCGACCTGCTCAAGCAGGCGCTCACCGGCGCGTCGCGGGCGATTGCGCGCGATCCCGAGGTGGAGGTGGCTTGGAGCGCCGATGTGCCGGGCGCTGCGGGCAACCGCTTCCGTGTGCCGCTGCCGGGGCGCGACCTGCCCGCCGATCAGGTGACCGAGGCGCGCGGCTTTGCCGACAGCTTCGCCTTGAAGCTGCGCCACCACAACGCCGCGCTCCACGCCAAATCCGCGCCGCCTGAACCCATCGCGCGCGCCTGTTACGACGCGATCGAGCAGGTGCGTTACGAGGCGCTGGGCGCGAACCGCTTCGGCGGTATCCGCGCCAATCTCGACGCCGCGACGGAAATGCGCACAGCGTCGGACAAGATCGTGCGCGCGCAGAACTCCTCCGAAGTGCCGCTCCAGACCGCGCTTGCGCTGCTGGTGCGCGAGGCGCTGACCGGTGAGGCGGTGCCCGAAAAGGCGCGCGGCGGGATCGAACTGGTGCGCGACTTCCTCGAGGAGAAGGTCGGCAGGGATTTTGGTGCTCTGGCGGAAAAGCTCGCCGATCAGGCCGCCTTCCAGAAGCTCGCGCTCGACATGCTGCGCGAGCTTGACCTCACCCGTCCCACCGACGCGCCCGACGAAGGCGACAGCGATGAGGCCGACGACGAGGACGGCCCCGAAGAAAAGAACGAGGGCGAGGACGACAACCAGGGCGAAGGCGATCCGCAATCGGCCGAAATGGCCGGCGACATGGCCGAAGGCGAAGGCGAGGGGGAGGAATCCTCCGACGCCGAGACCGACGGCGACATGTCCGAAGGCGAACCGGGCGAGGACGGCGACGCCTCTAACGCCCCCATGCGCCCCAATCGCCCGCAGGCCGAAATCCCGCCGAGCATCGATTACAAGCCGTTCACCACCCGCTTCGACGAGGAAGTCTCCGCCCCCGACCTGTGCGACGCCGAGGAACTCGACCGCCTGCGCGCCTATCTCGATAGCCAGCTGACGGGGTTGCAGAGCGTGGTGACGCGGCTCGCCAACCGCTTGCAGCGCCGCCTGATGGCGCAGCAGAACCGCAGCTGGGATTTCGACATGGAAGAAGGCGTGCTCGATGCCGCGCGCCTCGCCCGCGTCGTCATCTCGCCCGGCACCGCGCTCAGCTACAAGGTCGAGCGCGACGTCGAGTTCAAGGATACGATCGTCACCCTGCTGATCGACAATTCGGGATCAATGCGCGGGCGGCCGATCAGCATCGCCGCGATCAGCGCCGATATTCTGGCGCGCACGCTCGAACGCTGCGGGGTCAAGACCGAGATCCTCGGCTTCACCACTCGCGCGTGGAAGGGCGGGCAGAGCCGCGAGGCCTGGCTCGCCGACGGCAAGCCGCAGAACCCCGGCCGCCTCAACGATCTGCGCCACATCATCTACAAGCAGGCCGACGAGCCGTGGCGCCGTGCGCGCCGCAATCTCGGGCTGATGATGCGCGAGGGGTTGCTGAAAGAAAACATCGACGGTGAGGCGCTGATCTGGGCGCATTCCCGCCTGCTCTACCGCCCCGAAGAACGCCGTATCCTGATGGTGATCAGCGACGGCGCGCCGGTGGACGATTCGACCTTGTCGGTGAACTCGGCGGGCTATCTGGAGGCGCACCTACGTTCTGTGATCGAGTGGATCGAGAAGGTCTCCCCGGTGCAGCTGGTCGCCATTGGCATCGGCCACGATGTGACGCGCTATTACCGCCGCGCGGTGACAATCATGGACGTCGAGCAACTCGGCGGCACGATCATGGAGCAGCTCGCGGAGCTGTTCGAGGATGAGAAGGGCGTGAAGAAGCGGTGAGCGAATCGATGCAGATCGCCTTAATTGCTGGGGCTTTTGGCCTTGGCGGGGTAACTGCTGGTGCTTTGCTCGCCCATCTGAGTGCTTTCTTGCTTCACAAGCGCCAACGACAGGATAAGTCCGAGGCCGCTGCCGACGTCGAGAGAGCTATATTTCACGGTGCCTTCGCGGTCTGTAACTACATCGCTGAGAAGCTGAATGCTTGGGATACGAACAACAACGTGTTTGGACTTTCCAAACTCCAACTTGTTCAGCCCTACATCTCTAGCCTGATTGATCGCTCTCCAGAAGATAGCGAGCGAATAATGATCTCGCTCGTTGATGTCGGACTGAGGCTCGAGGGATTGATGTTCGCAGTTGGCTTCGCGATGGAGGCTTCGTCACTCCAGTCTGAAAAGGCCATTGAAGAAGTTGACCAAGCGGTGGAAGAGCTTTCCCGCGCAGTCGAACTTACTCAGCTATTGCTCGGATCAGAGCTACAAATCATCGACATAGACCAATTCATCGATGTTGATGACCTCGCCAAATTGCGCGCTTCAAGTGAAAGCCAATAGGGTAGAGGCGTAAATTAATTCGACCTATAAACAACAGCCTGGAACCAGAATGAACGTCACCCAAGCCGTCACCACGCGCCGCTCGATCCGCGCCTATCTTGATAAGTCGGTGCCGCTCGACGTCATCACCCGCGTGATGGACACAGCGCGCTGGGCGGCGTCGGGGTGCAATTACCAGCCGTGGGAGGCGGCCATCCTTACCGGCCAGCCGCTCAAGGAATTGCAGGCCAAGCTCACCACCACTCCGCCGCAGACCGCCGAATACGACTGGGCCGCGCCGGGTACCGAGGAGGCGTACAAGCAGCGCCTCAACGCGGTTTCGGCGGGCATGTTCGGCGCGATGGGGATCGCCCGCGAGGACGGTGCGGGGCGCATGGCGGCGATGATGAAGAACGCCGTGAGCTTCGATGCGCCCGCGGTGATGTTCGTCTATTTCCCGCGGCTGATGAAGGAAGCGCAGTGGTCGGACACCGGCATGTGGCTCCAAACCGTCGCGCTGCTGCTGCGCGAGGAGGGGCTGGATAGCTGCTATCAGGAATACATGGCGCTGTATGCCAATGTGATCCGCGACTTCCTCGGGCTCGATCACGAGCGCTATATGTTCTTCTGCGGCATGGCGATCGGCTACCGCGATCCGGACGCGCCGGTGAACAATTTCGAGCGCGAGCGCGTGCCGCTGGAAAGCCAAGTCAAGTTCATCGGGTTCGAGTGACCCGGCTTGCGCTGGGGTGACGGATTGGGGCAAAGGCCTCGCCTATGACCGACGCTGCGCCCCCAAACGAACTGCGCCTGTTCAACTCGCTCACCCGGCAGGCCGAGGTGTTCGAGCCCGTCCATGCCGGTGAGGCGCGCGTCTACACCTGCGGGCCTACGGTCTACAACTACCCCCACATCGGCAACATGCGCGCCTACGTCTTTGCCGATGTGCTGGGGCGCACGCTCTCGTGGAAGGGCTACAAACTCACCCACGTGATCAACATCACCGATGTGGGCCACCTCACCGATGATGCCGACGCGGGCGAGGACAAGATGGAGAAGATGGCTGCGGAAAAAGCGCAGTCGATCTGGGACATCGCCGAGCATTACAAGCAGGCCTATTGGGCCGACGTGACAGCGCTCAATATCCGCCAGCCGGCGCAGTGGACCATCGCTACCGACTACGTCCCGCAGATGATCGAATTCGCCAAGGGCATCGCAGAGAAGCACTGCTACGAGCTTGAGAGTGGTCTCTATTTCGATGTCTCCACCGTGGCCGATTACGGGCGGCTTGCTCGCGCGCACACCGACGAGGGCGAGGGCCGGATCGAAAGCGTCGATGGCAAGCGCAACGCCGCCGACTTCGCGATCTGGCGCAAGACCCCGCCGGGCGAGAGCCGCCAGATGGAAT
Source organism: Sphingomonadales bacterium (assembly GCA_031408395.1). Classification (GTDB taxonomy): domain Bacteria; phylum Pseudomonadota; class Alphaproteobacteria; order Sphingomonadales; family Sphingomonadaceae; genus Erythrobacter. The sequence continues at coordinate 21,126 of JANNWO010000026.1, forward strand.
GGGATTCGCCGTGGGGCAAGGGCGCGCCGGGCTGGCATCTCGAATGCTCGGTGATGAGCGGCGAGGTGCTCGGCTTCCCCTTCGACATCCACACCGGCGGGATCGACCACCGCGAGATCCATCACCCCAACGAGATCGCGCAGAACCAGGCGCATTGCTGCACAAATGGCCTCGACGATGCGAAGAATTCGGGCGCGCACATCTGGATGCACAACAACTTCCTTGTCGAACGCTCGGGGAAGATGTCGAAGTCCTCAGGCGAGTTCCTGCGGCTGCAATTGCTGATCGACCGGGGGTATCACCCGCTGGCGTACCGGCTGATGTGCCTGCAGGCGCATTACCGTAGCGAGCTGGAGTTCTCGTGGGAGGGGCTGGCCGCTGCGCTGACGCGGTTGAAGCGGATGGTGATGGCGGTCGGCACGCTAGCAGATGTGCCGACGCAACCTGAGGCCGAACATCCGAAGTTCGCGCCCGTGCTGGCGAGGTTCGATGAGGCGATGGCAGACGATCTCAATACCGCCATTGCCCTTACCGCACTCGAAGAGGCTCTCGCCGTCAAAAAGATCGATGCCGGGATCAAGCGCGCGGTGGTCGAGGACATGGACGCCGTCCTCGGCCTCGGCCTCTCCAACCTCACCCGCGCCGATCTGCGCATCCGCCCCAAGGCCGCGACCATCACCGAGGACGAAATCGAAGCCGCGCTCGCCCGCCGCAAGGAAGCGCGCGCTGCCAAGGACTTCGCGACCTCCGATGCGATCCGCGATGAACTCGCAGGCCAAGGCGTCGAAGTGATGGACGGCGACCCGCTCGGGTGGGAGTGGAAGCTCTCCTAGCCCCACCCCCGCCCCGGGCGTGTCCCCGGGCCCCCCGGCCCTCAACCCCGACCCAACCAACCTGGACCCAGGGTCAGGC
>JANNWO010000027.1:0-5722 GCA_031408395.1 Sphingomonadales bacterium
GGTCAGGTGCTGGCGGTGATCGACCGCTCGGTGCAGGTCCAGCAGGCCGCCGCGCAGTCCGCGCAGATCGAAGTCGCCAAGGCCGACGCCAACCTCGCACGGGCCAATCTCGACCGCGCGCTGCAACTGGTCGCGCGCGGCTTTGTCTCCAAGGCCGATGTCGACCGTCTGACCGCGACCCGCGATGCGGCTGTCGCGCGCGTCCGCGTCGCCGAGGCGCAACTGCGCGAACAGAGCGCGCGCAACCAGCGGCTCAACATCATCGCGCCCGCCACGGGCTACGTCCTGACCCGCGCTGTCGAGCCCGGCCAGACCGTCGGTGCAGGGTCCCAGCCCTTGTTCACCATCGCCAGCGGCGGTGAGATGGAAATGCTCGCGCAGGTCTCCGAAGAACAGCTCGCCAAGCTTTCGGTCGGTACGCAGGCGACGGTCGTCCCGACCGGTTCGGCCCAGCGCTTTACCGGTCAGGTATGGCAGGTCTCGCCGGTGATCGATCAGGCGACCCGGCAGGGCACGGTGCGTATCGCGCTGCCCTTCTCGACCGAACTGCGCCCCGGCGGCTTCGCCTCGGCAAAGATCAACAGCGGCAGCTTCACCGCAACCGTGCTTCCTGAAAGCGCTGTGCTGGCCGACGCCAAGGGCAGTTTCGTCTTCGTCGTGGGTGCGGACAAGAAGGCGATGCGCCGCGCGGTCAAAACCGGCGCGGTGACGCCGAGCGGCATCGCCATCACCGAGGGGCTGACCGGTTCGGAACGCGTGGTGCTGCGCTCCGGCGGGTTCCTCAACCCGGGCGAGACCGTCAACCCGCAGCCCCTCAAGAAGTAAGGCGTCCATCCCCGCAGGGCCAGCCCGCGTAGCTAGCGGGACAGGCGCCCACACCCGCGAAAACAAACCGGCGAAAACACAGGCAGGACTTTCATGGCACTTCGCGACATCTCGGCCTGGTCGATCCGCAACCCGGTGATTCCGCTGGTGTTCTTCACCGCCCTGTTGTTCGCCGGGATCGTCAGCTTCCTGCGGATGGATGTGACGGACAACCCGGACGTCGAGTTCCCCGCGGTGATCGTCAGGATCGGCCAGCCCGGTGCCTCGCCGACCGAGATCGAGAACCAGATTACCCAGCGGGTCGAAAGCGCGCTGCGTTCGATCAACGGGGTCGATTCGATCCAGTCGACCGCGACCGAGGGCAATTCCCAGACGATCGTCCAATTCGAGATCGGCACCAACCTGATCGAAGCGGTCAACGAGGTCGAGACCGCGATCTCTTCGGTGCGCGGGAGCCTGCCCGATGGCATCCTCGAGCCGCGCGTCTTCAAGGTGAACGCGATCGGCGGATCGGTCGCCGTGTTCGCGGTGGAAGCCGATGACATGACGCTCGAGCAGCTGAGCTGGTTCATCGACGATACCGTCGCCAAGCGCCTGCTCAAGATCGATGGCATGGCCGAAGTCGGCCGCTATGGCGGGGTCGATCGGCGCATCGAGGTGATTCTCGATCCTGCAAGGATGCAATCCTTCGGTGTCACCGCCTCGCAGATCAATGCCGCGCTGCGCCAGAACAACCTCAACGCCGCGGGCGGTCTCGCCGAAGTCGGCGGCACGCGCCAGTCGCTGCGCGTGCTTGGCAACTCCACCACCGCCTATGACCTCTCGCAGACCCAGATCCAGCTTGGAGGTGGACGCACTGCGCGCCTCGCCGATGTTGCCGATGTGCGCGATGGCAATTCCGAGCGTACGTCGAAAAGCGAGATCGACGGCAAGGAGGTCGTCAACTTCTACATGAACCGCGCGCGCGGGGCCTCGGACCTCACGGTTTACGAGTCCGCGCTCACGGAGATGGACAAGATCTCGGCCGAGAACCCGGGCGTGAAGTTCCTCCTCCAGTCGACCACCACCACCTACACCAACGGCCAGTACAAGTCCTCGATGTGGGCGCTGGTCGAAGGCGCGGTGCTCGCGGTGGTCGTGGTGTTCGTGTTCCTGCGCGATTGGCGCGCCACCTTCATCAGCGCGGTCGCGATCCCGCTATCGGCGATCCCGACCTTCTGGTTCATGGATCTCCTCGGCTTCAACCTCAACTTCCTCTCGCTGCTTGCGCTGGCGCTGGTCGCAGGGGTGCTGGTCGACGATGCGATCGTGGAGATCGAGAACATCGTCAGACACATGCGCATGGGCAAGACCGCTTACGAGGCCTCGATCGATGCTGCCGACGAGATCGGCCTTCCGGTGGTTGCGACCAGCTTCTGCATCGTCGCGGTGTTCCTCCCTGTGGGCCTGATGCCGGGCATCGCCGGCCAGTTCTTCAAGAACTTCGGGATCACAGTGGTGATCGCGGTGCTGATGTCATTGGCTGTGGCGCGCATGGTCACGCCGCTGATGGCGGCCTACTTCCTCAAGTCCAAGGGCCATACCGAGCATGGCGGGGGCCGTGCCATCGAACGTTACATGGACGTGCTCGCCTGGACGCTCGATACGGGACGCATGGTCGCGGCCCGCGCCGGGCTGACCCGTCCGCGCAAGGGCTATCTCTACGTTCCGGCCCTGCTGCTGACGGTGATCGTGCTGCTCGCAGTGCCGGCGCTGACGATGTTCGCCAGCTTCAAACTCATCAGCGGCCTTGATCTGCCCAAGACCATCGCCGCTGCCGTGTCGAGCGACAGCAACACCTTTGCCTTCTTCCTCGTCTCCAAGATCTTCGAGGTGACGCAGTTGCTGCTGGTGTCGCTGCTTTCGCTGGCGGCGGCGCTGCTCGCCTTCAAGCTGATCGAACTGCCCGGGCGCGGCTCGGGCAACTACGCCCGCGGCCAGCGCTGGCTGACGGCGCGCTTCTACGATCACCGCTTGTGGATGCTCGGCATCGGCTGGTTCTCGTTCCTCGTTACGATCCTGTTGTTCGGCCAGATCCCCGCCCAGTTCCAGCCGACCATCAATGACGATAACCTCCAGGTGCAGGTCGAGCTTGTGCCAGGCACCACGCTCGCCGATGCCAAGCGCGCGGTGAACAGCGTCGCTGCCGAGCTGCGCAAGGAGCCAGACGTCGAGCGCCTGCTCGAACGGATCCGGCTGGGCGATGCTTCGACAGTTTTCGTCAAGCTGAAGAAGGACCGCGAACGCACGTCGAACGAATTCTCGCGCGACCTGTCGCCCAAGCTTGCCCGGTTCCCTGATGCCCGCGTCCGGTTCCAGTCGCAATCAAGCGGGTTCGGCTCGGGCCGTGACATGACGATCATGCTGGCGGGTTCGGATCCGGTGGCGCTCGAAAAGATGGCGGCCACCTTGGTCGAGGAGATGAAGGGCCTGAAGACGCTGGTTGCCCCGCGCATCAGCGCCGACTTGAACCGCCCCGAGATCATCATCACACCGCGCACCCAGATCGCCGCCGAACTCGGCGTCACCACCGCCGCCTTGTCGCAGACGATCCGCATCGCGACGCTCGGCGAGATCGAGCAGAACGCGGCGCGCTTCTCGTTGTCGGATCGCCAGATCCCGATCACTGTGCGCCTTTCGGACGAGGCGCGCACCGACTTCACCACGATCCAGAACCTGCCTGTGCCGCTCACCGGCGGCGGTTCGGTGCCATTGAGCCGCGTCGCCGATATCAGCTTCGGTTCCGGGCCGACCGCCATCCAGCGCTACAACCAGAACCGCCGCGTGCTGGTCGGCGCGGACCTTGCTGCGGGCGTGCTCAAGGGCGACGCCCAGACGCAGATCGATGCATTGCCGGTGCTCAAGACCCTTCCGACCGGGATAATCCGCGACGTCGTGGGCGAGGACAAGTGGCAGGAGGAGCTCAAGGTCAACCTCGTGATCGCAATCATCGCCGGGTTCCTGCTGGTGTTCGCGGTGCTGGTGCTGCTCTACAAGCGGCTGATGAGCCCGCTGGTCAACATGACCTCGCTGCTGCTCGCGCCGCTTGGCGGCATCCTGCTGATCTGGCTTATCGGCATGCCGCAATCGATGCCGGTCTATATCGGCATCCTGCTGCTGCTCGGCATCGTCTCGAAGAACTCGATCCTGCTGATCGACTTCGCCATCGAGGAGATGAACAAGGGTGTCGGCCAGATCGACGCGATCCTCGATGCCGGGCACAAGCGTGCGCAGCCGATCGTGATGACCACCGTGGCGATGACCGCAGGGATGGTGCCGGTGGCGCTGTCGCTTTCGGGCGATGGAGCATGGCGCCAGCCGATGGGCATCGTGGTGATGGGCGGGTTGATCCTCTCGACCCTGCTGACGCTGCTGATCGTGCCGGCGGGCTTCAGCCTTGCCGACAGCTTCGAGAAGCGCGCCGGGCCGTGGCTGCGGGCGCGGATGCTGACCTACAAGCCGGGCGACGACAGTCGCGGTATCGTCGATGGAGCGCCCGATCGGCCCTTCCCCGGCGTACCCGGCGCGGTTGCGGCACGGCGCTTGCCGCCGGGCGCAGAGCCGGCCGAGTGACGGGCCAAAGCGTGACGGGGGATCGCGTGACCCGTTATAGGGTGACTGGTTATAGCGTGACTGGCACGCCCCACCCGCGCTAAGACAGACCATGGCAACGCGCTCCTTGAGGCCCCTTACCTTCGGCGGGCAGCCGCTTAACGTCGACCGCGCCCGGCGGATGCGCTGGACCGCTACCGGCATGCTCGCCGCGATGGCGGTGATTTTCATCGCCACGCACGGCCTGGTGGCTGCGCATCCTGCTTGGGGCTACGTCAACGCCTTCGCCGAAGCTGCGATGGTGGGCGGGCTCGCCGACTGGTTCGCGGTCACCGCGCTGTTCCGCCATCCGCTTGGCCTGCCGATCCCGCACACCGCGATCATCCCCGAGAACAAGGACCGCATCGCCGACACGATGGCGCAGTTCCTGCAGGAAAACTTCCTCACCCCCGCCGTCGTCGCGCGGCGGATGGCGGGAATGAACATCGCCAAGGCGGCCGGAGAGTTTCTCGCCGCGTCGCCCGAACGAGAGGGCATCGATCACCGTTCGCGCATCACCTCAGGCGCGGCTGAATTGCTTGCCGAGGTGCTGGAAAGCCTCGACCCCGACCGGCTCGGCAATCAGGTGCGCTCCGGCCTTGCGGGGCAACTTGCGAAGCTGGACGTGGCGCCTCTGGCGGGCCGGATGATCGAGAGTGCGATGGTCGACAAGCGCCACCAGCCGCTGATCGATGGCTTCGTGCGCTGGGCGGGGCTGACGCTGGAGGACAACGAGGAAACCATCCGCGAGGTCATCCACCAGCGCGTCGCAGGCGTGCTGCGCTGGGCGGGGATCGACAAGACCATCTCCTCCAGCGTGCTCGACGGGCTGTATAAGCTGCTCGCCGAGGTGCTGGTGAACCCCGATCACCCCTTGCGCGGCAAGATCGAAGAGGGGCTGGCGAAGCTCGGTCAGGACTTGCAGCACGACCCCGAGACCCGCGCCAAGGTCGAGGACATGAAGCGCGACCTGATCGCCAACCCCGCCGTGGCGGTGTGGTGGACGGGGGTGTGGGAGCGCATCCGCCAGTCGCTGATCCGCCGCGCGCGCGATTCCGAAAGCGGGATGGGCGGGGAAATGCGCAACATGCTCGCCGAACTGGGCGAGGCGCTCCAGAAGGACGCACGGCTGCAACACCAGATCAACCGCTTCGCGCGCCGCACGATTGTCGGCGTGGTCACCCGCTATGGCGACCAGATCGTCCGGCTTGTGTCGGAAACGGTCAAGCGCTGGGACGCCCGCACCATCACCGACCGCGTCGAGGGC
>JANNWO010000028.1:0-10219 GCA_031408395.1 Sphingomonadales bacterium
CCGAAGCCCCGCTCGCCCCGCGTCAGGCCGCCGCGCCGAGCGATCTCGATGCCGAACAGCCGGTCGTCACCCCTGCCGAAGGGATCGACGGCGCGCCGACAAGCGAAGGGGCCGGAGCAGCTCCTGCCGCCCCGACCCCTCAAGCACCGCCCGCAGGCTAGCCGAGCTTACTCCGCCGCTTCGGCCCGCTCTTCCTCGAGCGTCGGATAATCGACGTAGCCTTCGGGGATCGGGAAGTACCAGCTCTTGGGCACATCCTTGTTCGGGTTCCAGTGCGCGCCCGCCGCGATCCGCGTTTCGAGATCGGGGTTGGAGATGTACGGACGGCCAAAGCTCACCGCATCGCACTTGCCGCTGGTGATGTCGGCCACGGCTTCTTCGGCGGTGTAGTCCGAATTGAGGATCAGCGTGCCGGTGTAGATCTGGCGGATCAGCGGGCTCTGCTTGGGCACATCGGTCTGGCCGAAGGTGCCGTTAGGGCCGGGTTCGCGCAGTTCGACGAAGGCGAGGCCCAGTTCCTCGCACACCTTGGCTGCCGCGCCGAAGGTCGCTGCCGGGTTGCTGTCATCGGTGCCCTGCGAATCGCCGTTGGGCGAGAGGCGGATGCCGACGCGGTCTGCGCCCCACACGTCGACCAAGGCTTCCAGCACTTCGCGCATGAAGCGCGTGCGGTTTTCGGGCGAGCCGCCATATTCGTCGGTGCGCAGGTTGGTCCCGTCACGCAGGAACTGGTCGACAAGATAGCCATTGGCGCTGTGCAGCTGCACGCCGTCAAAGCCCGCCTTTTTGGCGTTTTCGGCTGCCCGACGGTAGTCGCTAATCGTGCGCTGGATGTTCTCGTGGGTCATTTCGCGCGCGACCGCATAGGGCTGCTTGCCGGTGGGCGTGTGCGCATCACCGGGAGCCTTCGTGGCGCTGGCCGAGACCGGCGGCTGGCCATCGAGGAACACCGGGTGGACGATCCGCCCCATGTGCCACAGCTGCATGACGATCAGGCCGCCCGCCTCGTGCACGGCAGCGGTGGTGGCCTTCCACGCCTCGGTCTGCTCGTCGCTCCAGATGCCCGGTGCGCTCGGCCAGCCGAGGCCTTCGCGGCTGATGCCGGTCGCTTCGGTGAGGATCATGCCTGCGCCCGCGCGCTGGCTATAATAGGTCGCCATCAGCGCGTTGGGGGTGAACATCGGCTCCGCAGCACGCCCGCGGGTCAGCGGGGCCATGTGGATGCGGTTCTTTGCGTGGAGCGCGCCCATCGTGAGCGGCTGGAACAAAACGTCGTGCATATGTGGGAAATCCTTGGGTACCAGTTTCGATTGGCTATCCACTTGGGGCGAGCGGGGCTAGGGCGCAAGCATGGAAATTGAGGGTGCGGCCCAAGAAGAAGTTGTTCCCGAGGCCCCGGAGTCTGCTGCACGCCCGGCGCAGTGGCTGCTGCTGCTCGCGCTGTTTGGCGGGAACGTGGCGCTGGCGATCGGGCCGTGGTTCGTGCGGCTTGCCGATACAGGGCCGGTTGCTGCGGGATTCTGGCGGCTGTTTCTGGCGCTGCCGTTCCTCGTGCTGCTGGCGCGGGCGAACGGTCAGCGGCTTACGGGCATGGGCGCAAAGACGCTGGCGCTGGTGGCGCTGGGCGCGGTGACCTTCGCCTTGGACTTGGCGAGCTGGCATATCGGTATCGGCATGACCCGGCTGGGCAATGCGACGCTGTTCGGCAATGCCGGGTCGATCGTGCTGCTATTCTGGGGCTTCATCACCATGCGCGTGCTCCCCAAGCGGCTGGAGTGGCTGGCGATCGTCTTCGCGCTGGCAGGCGCGGCGATCCTGATGGGGCGCAGCCTCGAGATTTCGAACGCGACGCTGATCGGCGACCTGTTCTCGGTCGCGGCGGGGCTGCTTTACGCGGTGTACCTGCTGACGTTGCAGGGCGCGCGGGGCAGCTTCGGATCGTGGAGCCTGCTCGTCTGGGTGAGCCTGTTCGGCGCGCCGGTGCTGCTGGTGATCGCGTTGCTGCTCGGCGAGCCGGTGTGGCCGCAGGCTTGGGGGCCAGTGGTGGGGCTGTTCGTGCTCAGCCAGTTGGTAGGGCAGGGGCTGATGGTCTTCGCGCTCAAATATTTCCCGCCGCTGGTGGTGGGCCTCGCCCTGCTGACCCAGCCCGCGGTGGCCTCGATCTACGGCTGGCTGGCGTTCGGCGAGGTGCTGTCGGGGGTGGATATTGCGGGCATGGTGCTGGTGGGGGCGGCTTTGGCGGTTTCTCGCGCCAAAGCGTGATCCGTCACCCCAGCGAAAGCTGGGGCCTTGGGCGGATAGACCGCTAGCTACCCATTCCGAACCAAGTGAATCCGAACCCCGGCGCGGTCTCTGGTAATTCCTTGACCTCTCGAATCTGGTCAAGCGACATCAAGGCGTTGGTTTCCTCGTCACGTCGTTCGCCGAGCAAGGGCTCAAGCTCTTGCTTGATCAGCTCGACCGCCGCCAATTCCGCAGCTTTCTCATCGACAGCTTCAACGAAGCGAGTTGTGAAGAACCCTAAAGTCCCCACGGTGTCTTTGAATAAACGCGCCGGGAAGTTCTTCCCCTCGATGATGACCGAATACAGCGGCACTGGCCTCAATCCCCGCTGAAGTGCACCTTGCCCAAATCGCCCATGCCCACAGTCCCGCTCGCCATTTCGAGCATCCGGTCGAGGCTGCGCTTCGCCCGCAGCCGCATCCCTTCCTCGATCTCGATCTGCGGGGTCAGGTCGCGCAGCGCCGTGTAGAGCTTCTCCATCGTGTTCAGCGCCATGTAGGGGCAGATGTTGCACGAGCAGTTCCCGTCCGCGCCGGGTGCGCCGATGAAGGTCTTGTTCGGCAGCGCCTTTTCCATCTGGTGGATGATGTGCGGCTCGGTGGCGACGATCAGCGTGTCGCCGGTGAACTCGCTTGCGAACTTCAGGATGCCGCTGGTCGAGCCGACGTAATCGGCGTGGTCGATGATCGTCGGCGGGCATTCCGGGTGCGCGGCGATTGGCGCGTCCGGGTACTGCTCCTTGAGCTTCAGAAGCTCGGTCTCGGAGAATGCCTCGTGGACGATGCACACGCCGGGCCACAGCAGCATTTCGCGGTTGAACTTGCGGCTGAGATAGCCGCCCAAGTGCCGGTCGGGGCCGAAGATGATCTTCTGTTCGGGTGGGATCTGCGCAAGGATCGTCTCGGCGCTGGAGGACGTGACGATCACGTCGGACAGCGCCTTCACTTCGGTCGAACAGTTGATGTAGGTCAGCGCGATGTGATCGGGGTGGGCTTCGCGGAAGGCGCGGAATTTGCCCGGCGGGCAGGAGTCCTCAAGGCTGCACCCGGCGTCCATGTCGGGCAGGATCACGGTCTTGTGCGGCGAGAGGATCTTGGCGGTATCGGCCATGAACTTGACCCCGCAAAACGCGATCACGTCGGCATCGGTCGCCGCCGCCTTGCGCGACAATTCGAGGCTGTCGCCCACGAAGTCGGCAATGTCCTGGATGTCGGGCGTCTGGTAATAATGCGCGAGGATCACCGCGTTCTTCTCCTTACGGAGGCGGTTGATCTCGGCCAGCAGGTCGGCGCCGGTGGGGTTGCGGGTCAGCAGGCTCATCGGTCAGTCCCCATGGTCTCAGGTGACGCCGATATAGGGGGCGTGGCGGGTTTTTCGAGCGAAAAACCGCGCGCGCTTACATCGCAAAGCCCGGCGGCAGGAACGGCCCCATCGGCCGCTCGGCCCCCGGCGTGCCCGCCACCACCCATTCGGTGATGGCATAGCCCAGCGGCGAATAGGCCAGCGCCATCGATGCAAGGAAGCCCCCGACATTGATGCCCATGCCCCACCAATAGGCCGGATGCACCCGGCCATTGGCGCGCCAGTCGGCCACCATCGCGACCACGCCGAACACAAAGCTCGCCGAGACAGCGATTGTCCACGCGTTGGGGATCAGCAGCGGCATCGGCAGCAGCCGCCCGAGCCCGGGGCCCGTCAGCGCGCTCATCGCTACCAGCATCAGCCGGCGGTGCCAGCCGGAATAGCGCCGCACCCGAAGCGCCCACAGCGCCAGCCCGCCGAACACCAGCAGCCCGGCCATGTTGCTGATCAGAAATTCGTTCTGCGCAAAGAAGAACGGCCCGCCGGATCCGCGCACCGACACAAGGATGATCATCACCCCGGCTGCGATCATCGCGGGGATCCACAGATAGGCGACCTTGCCCAAGCTGCGGTGCAGCGCGACGTTACCGCTGGCGATGGTCACGACCTGCGCCAGATAGAGCCCCAGCCAGCCCATGAAGATCATGCCGTGAACATGGAACGCGGCAGGCAGCGCGAAGCTCGACCGGCCCATCGCAAGGTTCAACAAGAAGCCTGCGACGATGACGCCCGCCATGATGAAGGCCATGATGGCGAAGAAGCGCGTGCCTTCAACCGGCTGATGCTGCGGTGCTGCTGCTGTGGCCATCTCGACTTTCCCCCGAAAGCGTCCCCGGCGTAGGTTTGATCACGGATTGCCCCAATCTGCAAGCGGGCTTGCAAAAAGCGCCGACTAGATCACGTGCCATACCCCTGCGTCGCGCCCCGCCATCCCGCGCTTTTCGAGGTCGATCAGATGGGCGGTGACGCTCATCTCGGCGGCCCCGATCAGGCGCGGGTCGAGGCCCTTGTACATGTCGGGGATGAAACCGCTGACCGGACGGGCCTGCTCGCCCATAAGGCGCAGAATCTGCGCCTCGCGCTGGCGGCGGTGGCCGATCATGCCGCGCACAAGCTGGCGGGGCTTTTCGATCGCCGCACCATGCGCCGAGTGGTAGCGCACATCCTCGCGCGCCATCAGCTTGTCGAGGCTCGCCATGTAATCGCCCATGTCGCCGTCGGGCGGGATGACGACGCTGGTCGACCAGCCCATCACGTGATCCCCGGTGAACAGCGCGCCGCTCTCCTCCAGCGCGTAGCACAGGTGGTTCGAGGTGTGGCCCGGCGTGGCGACGGCGGTGAGCGTCCAGCCGGTGCCGCGCATCCCCTCGCCGTCCACCAGCACCCGGTCGGGCGCATAGGTCGGATCGAAAGCCTCGTCCGAGCGCGGGCCATCAACCTGAAGCACCAGCGGCGCGCAGCCGACAATCGGCGCTCCGGTCGCGGCGGCCAGCGGCGCGGCGGCGGGCGAGTGGTCGCGGTGCGTGTGCGTGCACATGATCGCCGCCACCTTGCGGCCTGCAACGGCGGCGATGATCGCGGCGATGTGCGCAGGATCGTTCGGGCCGGGATCGATCACCGCGCAGTCCGGGCCTTGTTGCTCGCCGACCACATAGGTCTGGGTGCCGGTGAAGGTGTAGGGCGAGGGGTTGGGCGCAAGCACGCGGCGCACCAGCGGCTCGACATCTTCGCCAAGGCCAGTGGGCCAGGGCTGGGGAGGGATCGTGACCATGGCCCCCATTTGGGCCCGCCGTGCTTCATCGGCAAGAGATTTGCCCCAACCCCCGCCCCGGGCCTGACCCGGGGCCCCGCTAACTTTTTTGCATCGGCGTTATGACGCGAAGGCAGCTGGGCCCCGGGTCAAGCTCGGGGCGGGGAAGGGTTTTAGTGCCATCTCGACTTCGCGCGCCCCCGGCGGCTAGGGATGCAAAAAACGGGAGAGCTTCATGGCAGACTACATCCTCGTCCTCGACGAAGGCACCACATCCACCCGCGCGATGCTGTTCGCGAGCGACGGCGTGCTGGTCGCCAGCGCGCAGGAGCCGCTCACCCAACACTATCCGCAAAGCGGCTGGGTGGAGCACGATCCGCGCGAGATTTGGGACAAGACGCTCGCCTGTGCGCACGCCGTGATGCTCAATGCGGGCGGGGCGGCGAGCATTGCCGGCATCGGTATCACCAACCAGCGCGAGACCGTGGTGGCGTGGGACCGCGTCACCGGTGAGCCGCTCACCAACGCGATCGTCTGGCAGGATCGCCGCACCGAGCCGCTGTGCGCCGCGCTGCGCGAGGCGGGCCACGAGGCGGGCGTGCAGGAGCGCACCGGCTTGCTGCTCGACCCCTATTTCTCCGGCACCAAGATGCGCTGGATGCTTGACAATGTGCCGGAAGTGCGCAGTGCGGCCGAGCGCGGCACGCTGGCATTCGGCACGGTCGAAAGCTGGCTGGTGTTCAAGCTCACCGGCGGGGGCCGTGGGTATGGGGCGCATATCACCGACGCGAGCAATGCCAGCCGCACGTTGCTGATGGGGCTGGAGGATGCGCAGTTCAACGAGGAGCTGTGCGAGCTCTTCGGCGTACCCATCGCTGCGCTGCCCGGCGTGGTCGACATGGCGGGGCCGCTCGCCGTGACCGATCCGGCGCTGCTGGGCCGCGCCATCCCGATCACCGGGCTGGCGGGCGATCAGCAGGCGGCGACCATCGGGCAGGCCTGTCTTGCGCCCGGCCAGACCAAGGCGACCTTCGGCACCGGCGCCTTTGTGCTGACCTGTCAGGGTGCCCGCATCCCGCGCTCGACCAACCGCCTGCTCGGCACCGTGCTGACCCAGCTGGACGGCGCGCGCACCTATGCCATCGAAGGATCAGTGTTCGTGGCTGGGAGCCTTGTGCAGTGGCTGAGGGATTCGCTCGGGATCGTGCAGGTCGCCGAGGAGACCGAGGCGCTGGCGCGTTCTATCCCCGATAGCGGCGGCGTGGTGATCGTGCCTGCGCTCGCGGGTCTGGGCGCGCCGCACTGGCGGGCCGAAGCGCGCGGCGTGATCGCGGGGCTTTCGTTTGCGAGCGGCAAGGCCGAACTCGCCCGCGCGGCCCTGGAGGCGATGGCGCACCAGACCCACGACCTGTGCGCCGCCTTCACCGCCGACGGCGCGCCGTGGCACACGCTGCGGATCGACGGCGGCATGGCGGCCAATGACTGGATGGCGCAGGATCTTGCCGACATGCTCGGGGTGACGGTGGAGCGTCCCGGCTTTGTCGAGACGACGGCGCTGGGCGCTGCAATGCTGGCGGCGACCGGGGCGGGGTTCTACCCCGATTTGGGCACCGCAGCGCAGGCGATGCGCGGACGGCTGAGCCGGTTCGAGCCGCAGATGGAAGACGACGTGCGCGATGCACGGCTGGCGGCATGGCGCAAGGCGATGAGTGCGGCCTGAGGTTGGCGATTTAGACCCCTGCTTGGCGGGTTTTGCCAGGTGTTAGACCCCTGTTAGACCCCTGCTAGACCCCCTCCAGACGCCTTTAGACCCCCTTTAGCCCCCCGGTTGCGGGGATGTTTCACGTGAAACAGAGGGTGTGGGGGGAGGGTTAGCCCGCTCGCCCGAATTCGCGGCCGATGCGATCCTGAAAAGCGCGCACTGGCGAGCTCATGTCGAAATGCTGGCGCCATGCTTCGTCGAGGCGGGCGATGCGCCGGTGGAGCCTTTCGGTATCGGCGATCAACTCGCGGGTCTCGGGTTCGAGCAGCGCGATCTGCGCGTCATCCGCGGTGCGGTCAGGGGGCAGCGCCCCGTGGAGACGCACCTGGTTCTCGCTCAGTTGGCCCTCGAACAGCGCACGCTGATTCAGCAGCCAGGCCAGCACGTGCATCATGCGGGTGGTGGTCTTGAGCCCCTCGGTCGAGAGCGCGAGGCGCATGAAAGCGTCCTCTCCCGCCAGCGGTACCCGGACGCCTGCGGAGAACACCGCGCGGACCTCGTCGGCCAGCACCAGCGCTTCGGTGTAGAGCGCCTCGACGATCGGGCGCGAAAGGTTTGAGGTGCGAACCATGATGCGTAAGAGAATACGCCGCAAGCGTCTCGCCCGCCACCGCATCATGGTTACTTTCCAAGCAAATTTTGCTTTCGTCCCGCGAGGGAACAGGTTTTATGTCCCGTTAACCATCTTTGCCAGAAGCCACCTGCTGTGGCGAGGCGGGGCGGGGGGTCTGCATCGCGCACAAGTGCGCTCAAATCACGCAATGATATCCGGCAGCAGCGTGTCCTCGATAATCGCGATCTGGTCCCTGAGGCGCAGCTTGCGCTTCTTCAGCCGAGCGATCTGAAGCATGTCCGCCGACGCGTTGCCGAGCGCCGCGTCGGTCAGCGCAGCGATCGCAGCGTCGAGGTCGCGGTGCTCGGTCTTGAACAATTCGAGCGCTTTCCGGAGCTCCTGCTCGGTCATGATCGCTCCTGATCCCTTCGTTGCGCGCCGCGCCGTGTGTCGCGCTGCCCCAGCCATTTCTCGTACGCCAATGCACGCTCCCGCTACGCGTTCCGGCAAGCTATTGTAAGACGGATTTGCGCAGATTTTGAAGGGCCCGCGAGACCGATCCGCACGCGGTTCGTCGCGCCGTTGCGCGGATGCGCCGCTTAAGGATGTATTCGTGCTTTGCAAGCTAGATCGGGCGTGGTTTCTGAAATCTGCGGCTCGGTCGCGATTGTACCGAGTCGCCTTTCTGGGGGCATCCCCCCGCAGGACAGGAGAACGCATAATGGCATCCATCGCAGTGTCTTCCCATCTCAACGCCCTTCAGCACAAGCATGCCGGTCTCGAAGCCCGTCTGCGCGAAGAGATGGCCCGGCCCGTGCCCGACACCGTGACGGTCCAGTCTCTCAAGAAGCAGAAATTGCGACTTAAGGAAGAGATATCCTCTCACTAAACCGCGAAGGAGCGCCTCGGGGCGCGGCGGCGGACAGAATCGCGTATCACGCCTTTTGCATTTGCCGCGCGGAATGAATAAGCCCGCATGGTGATGTCCGCCGCTGCCGCCGCCCGCCAGATTCTTACGCGCCTCACCGAGGTGATGGCCTCGCGTATGCACGCGCAGGGCAAGCTGGATCAGGTCGTCGAGATCATCGGCGAATGCCTGTCGAGCGAGGTCTGCTCGATCTACCTGCTGCGCGAGGGCATGCTCGAGCTGTTCGCCACCCGCGGCCTCAACCAGAGCGCGGTGCACGTCACCCGCATGGCGATCGGCGAGGGGCTGACCGGGGCGATCGCCAAGAAGGTCGAGACGCTCAACCTCGCCGAGGCCAAGGCGCATCCCGACTTCCAGTACCGCCCAGAAACGGGCGAGGAGAAGTTCCACTCCTTTGCCGGCGTGCCGATCGTCTACCGCGAGCGTGCGGTGGGCGTCTTGTGCGTCCAGCATGTTGAGCCGCGCCGCTACGAGGAAGTCGAGATCGAGGCGCTCCAGACCACCGCGATGGTGCTCTCGGAGATGATCGCCAATGCCGAGCTGGTCGACGAGGAGGAGGCGCGCGGCCTCACCCAGGAGCAGACCGGGCCGCAGACCGTCACCGGGCTGACGCTGGTGAAGGGGCTGGGCGCGGGCGTTGCGGTCTATCACCAGCCGCGGTTCGAGATCACGCAGGTGATGGCCGACGACACCGAGGCCGAGCGCCAGCGGGTCTACCGCGCCTTCGACAAGATGCGCGAGCAGATCGACACGCTCGCCAGTCAGGCCGAATTCGGCATCGGCGGCGAGCACGAGGAGGTGCTCGAGACCTACAAGATGTTCGCTTACGATGAAGGCTGGTCGCGGCGCATCAACGAAGCGATCGATTCCGGCCTCACCGCCGAAGCCGCGATCGAGCGCGTGCAGCAGCACACCCGGATGCGGATGCGCGAGATCGATGATCCGCTGCTCGCCGACCGGATGCACGATCTGGAAGATCTGGCGAACCGGCTGCTGCGGATCGTCGCCGGACGGTTCGGCACCGCGGCCTCGCAAGGCCTTCGCAAAGACACGATCCTGATCGCGCGCAACCTTGGCCCCGCCGAACTGCTCGAATACGACAAACGGCGGCTGAAAGGCGTGATCCTCGAGGAAGGCTCGCTCACCGCCCACGTGGTGATCGTCGCGCGCGCGATGAACGTGCCGGTGATGGGCCGCACCAAGGGCGTGCGCACCACGATCCGCGAAGGTGACGAGATCCTGCTCGACGCTACTGTCGGCAATGCCATCATCCGCCCGCTGCCGCAGGTCGCCGACGCCTTCCAGACGCGCTTTGCCAAGTCGCGCGAGAAGCAGGCTGCCTATGCCTCGCTCAGGGACGTTGAGCCCTTCACCCGCTGTGGCACGCGCATACAGGTGATGATGAACGCTGGGCTGCGTGACGACATGAGCGCGCTCGCTATGACCGGCGCGGACGGCGTGGGCCTGTTCCGCACCGAATTCCAGTTCCTCGTTTCGGCCACCCTGCCGCAGCGCGAGCGCCAGACGCGGCTCTACCGCGACGTGCTCGAGGCAGCGGGCGAAAAGCCGGTGATCTTCCGC
>JANNWO010000029.1:0-5224 GCA_031408395.1 Sphingomonadales bacterium
CCGCAAGGCCGTCGTCACGATCGCCGCGCTCGAAGCGGCTGCCGCAGCGCAAACCGCACCGCGCGGCTTCGAGGCTGCCCTGCGCGCCCGAGCCGCAAACGGCTCATACGCGCTGATCGCCGAGATCAAGAAGGCGAGCCCGTCGAAAGGCCTGATCCGCGCCGACTTCCGCCCCGGCGAGCATGCCGCCGCCTACGAAGCGGGCGGCGCGGCGTGCCTCTCGGTGCTCACCGACGCGCCGTACTTTCAGGGCCACGAGGACTACCTCGTCGCCGCCCGCGCCGCCTGCGCGCTGCCGGTGCTCCGCAAGGACTTTATGGTCGATCCGTGGCAATGCCTTGAGGCCCGCGCGATCGGCGCCGACGCGATCCTGATCATCGTCGCCGCGCTGGAAGACAGCGCGATGGCCGAGATCGAGGCTGCCGCGACCGAATACGGCATGGACGTGCTGGTCGAGGTGCATGACGAGGCCGAAATGGCGCGGGCCGCCGCGCATCTCAAATCGCGGCTGATCGGGGTCAACAACCGCGACCTCAAGACTTTCACCACCAGCCTCGCCACCACCGAACGCCTCGCGCCTCTGGCTCCCGCAGGCACGCTGCTGGTCGGCGAGAGCGGGATCAACACCCATGCCGATATCGAACGGCTCGCAGGACACGGCGTGCGCACCTTCCTCGTCGGCGAGAGCCTGATGCGCGCTGACGATATTGCGAGTGCCACCCGCGCGTTGCTGGGCGCACAAACGGCTGCATGAGCAAGCTCACCCACCTCGATAGCGACGGCGCGGCGCATATGGTCGACGTCGGCGGCAAGGCGGAGACTCAGCGCCGCGCGGTCGCCTCGGGGCGGATCACCATGTCGGCCGAGGCGCTCGAAGCCATCCGCGCCGGCAACGCGCCCAAGGGCGA
Organism: Sphingomonadales bacterium; assembly: GCA_031408395.1. Lineage (GTDB taxonomy): Bacteria > Pseudomonadota > Alphaproteobacteria > Sphingomonadales > Sphingomonadaceae > Erythrobacter. The sequence continues at coordinate 909 of JANNWO010000029.1, forward strand.
CGTGCTCGGCACCTCGCGCATCGCCGGGATCATGGCCGCCAAACGCACCGGGGAACTGATCCCGCTGTGCCATCCGCTCGGGCTGGAAGCGGTGAGCGTCGATTTCGAATATGAGGACAGCGGGATCAAAGCCACCGCCACCGCCTCGCTCACCGGCAAGACCGGCGTGGAAATGGAAGCGATGACAGCCGTTTCCGTGGCACTCCTCACAATCTACGACATGGCCAAAGCCATCGACAAAGGCATGGTGATTTCCGAGGTACGCCTGATCGCCAAGACCGGCGGCAAGTCGGGCGACTGGAAAGCTCCTCTTTGACCCCGCCCCTAGGTCTGGAGGAGGCGCAGGCCCGCCTGCTGGCGCTGGCGCCCGCGCTGCCCTCCGAGACCGTGCCCGCCGACGCCGCAATCGGCCGCTTCCTTGCCGAGGATATCCGCGCCGCCCGCACGCAACCGGCCGCTGATCTGTCGGCGATGGATGGCTATGCGCTCAGCCCCGGCGAAGGCCCCTGGGCGCTGGTGGGTGAAAGCCGCGCCGGAGCGCCCTTCGCGGGGACGCTCGATTCGGGCCAATGCTCCCGTATCTCGACCGGGGCGATTGTGCCGGAGGGGGCAACCCGCATCCTCCTGCAAGAAGACGCAGCGCATGAGGGCGACAGCGTCACCGCCAGCGAAGCGGTGCCCCCCGGCCGCCACATCCGCAGGCGCGGCTTCGACTTCGCGCAAGGCGACCTGCTGCTCGCCAAAGGCACCCGCGTCACCCCGGGCCGCCTCGCCCTTGCGCTTGCCGGGGGATACGGCCAGCTCCCCGTCACCCGCCGCGTGCGCGTGGCGGTGATGGACAGCGGCGACGAGCTCGCCAGCGACCCGGCAAACTGCCTCCCGCACCAGATCCCCGCCTGCAACGCCGCGATGATCGCTGCGATGCTTGGCGACCTTGGTTGCGATGTGACACGCATCGGCCCCGTGCCGGACGACCACGAAGCCCTTGCCGCCGCGCTGGCCCAAGTGGCGGACGCGGACATCCTCATCACCTCGGGCGGGGCGTCGGTGGGCGATCACGATCTCATCAAGCCTGCGCTCGCCGAATGGGGCGCCGAGACCGCCTTCTGGCGCGTCGCGATCAAGCCGGGCAAGCCGCTGCTGGTCGCCACGCGCCCGAAGCATGGGGCCGCGCAGGTGATCCTCGGACTGCCGGGCAATCCGGTCTCCAGCTTCGTCACCGCCTTCCTCTTTGCGCTGCCGCTGGTGCGCAAGGCGATGGGCGATCCGGACCCCCTGCCGCGCGCCGTAACCATGCTGGCGGGCGAGGCGCTGCCCGCAATTGGCCCGCGCCGCGAGTTCCTGCGCGCGGTGAGCGCCAAGGAGAAGGGGGGCGGCGCAGTGCGCCTTGCCGGATCGCAGGATTCCTCCGCACTGTCGGCGCTTGCGGCCGCTGACTGCCTGATCGACCGGCCCGCCCATGCCCCTGCCGTGACCGTGGGCGAGCCCGTGCAAGTGTTCCACCTCCAGAATGGCTGAATTGCTGGGGTTTGGCGCGCGGCGCGCTTGACACCCCTTCCCTAGTTGCCTAATTGTTCCTTGTTCGTTCACCTTAATGGCGTATCGGACGTGCACGCGGCAACGCGACCAAGGGAGTTTGATCCATGCTGACCGCCAAGCAGCACGAGTTGATCCAGTTCATCCAGCAGCGGCTGGAAGAAACCGGGATCTCGCCCAGTTTCGAAGAAATGAAGGAAGCGCTCGATCTGAAGAGCAAGTCGGGCGTTCACCGCCTGATCTCTGCGCTCGAGGAACGCGGCTTCCTGCGCCGCCTGCCCAACCGGGCCCGCGCGCTCGAAGTGATCCGCGAGCCCGGCGACATGACCCCCGCCCGCGCCTCTGCACCTGCCGGGGGCAATGTGGTGCCGATGGTCCCGCCCGCGCCGCGCCTGAGCGAAGCGATGGCCGCCAACGACGTGATCCAGCTGCCCTTGCATGGGCGGATCGCGGCTGGCGCGCCGATCGAGGCTTTCGAAGGCCAGTCGACCTTGCCGGTGCCTGCCGCGCTGCTCGGCCCGGGCGAACACTATGCGCTCGAAGTTTCGGGTGACTCGATGGTCGAGGCCGGGATCTTCGACGGCGATTTCGCGCTGGTCCGCCGCACCAACACCGCCCGCGACGGCGAGATTGTGGTCGCACTGGTGCGCGGCGAGGAAGCCACGCTCAAGTACCTGCGCCGCGAGAACGGGCAGGTGCGGCTCGATCCGGCCAACGCAGCCTATGATCCGCAGTTCTACCGGCCCGACGAGGTCGAGGTGCAGGGCAAGCTTGCAGGCCTGCTGCGGCGCTACCACTAGGGCTTAGGGGGCCGGAAGCGTGTTTCACGCCGCGTGAAACATTGGATTTCCGGCCCTTTGTCCTTCTCTCTCAGCATGTTGGGCGTGAAACACTGCCGCGGCAGTGTGTTTTCGCACGCGTCCAGACCCTGTTTAGACCCCTGTTAGACCCCCTCTAGCCCCCCTCTAGGGTGTCGTTAGCGGCGGTTTAGGCCCTTGCTTGCCCGGAGTGCTCCGGCGGGGCGGATAATCCTCCACGGTCTTCCACCACCCATGCTCGCCCTGGCTCTCGGCAACGGCGGTGATCCGCTCGTCGGCAAGGTTGACCGCGATGCCGCCTGACTTTTGCAGGAAGCGCCGGTCAGCCTTGAGCCAGCGCGGGCGGCAGGAACGGGGGAGGAACCGCTCGGAAACGACGATGTCCGCCTGCCCGCAGGCCGCGGCCAGCGACCGCTCGTTGACCATGTCTCGGCCCCGCGCGAGCAGCAGCACCCAGCTTCTCCCGCCCCGCTCGATCGACAGGGTGCAGAAGGCCGAGGAGCAGCGCGCCACCTCCCATTCCGCCAGCGGCACCGGCTCCGCGCCGACGCCTGCAAGCTCCATCAGATTGTCACGCGTGTAGGACGAGCGGCTGTCGCGCAGGGAGAGCAGGCGCGTCTCTCCATCAGGGCCCGCGCCCCCGTCACCCGGTACCGTGATGCCCACCTGCTGACCGTCACCCGCTACCAGCAGGTCCGGGATCGGGGTCGCGGCCGCCAGCGCGGTTGCCGCCGACACCGGGATCAGCCCCGCAAGCCGCACCCACCCGCGCCACAAGCCGAGCCACAGCCCGCCAACCGCGAACAGCGCCACCGCCAAGCCGCCGATCTGCGGCATCAGCCGCACCGCTCCCGCCTGCGCGGAGGTGAAGTGGGCAATCCACAAGAGCAGCGCCAGCGACTTCTCGACCACCCACCAGACCGGCGCCCCCGCTCCGACGAGATCGGCGAGAAAGCCCAATGCAATCATCGGCATGGCCACAAACGTGACGAGCGGGATCGCCACCACGTTAGCCACCGCGCCGTACATCCCGGCGCGGTGGAAATGGAATGCGACGATCGGCATCAGCGCCAGCTCGATCACCACGCCGGTGAGGAACAGCATCACCGTATGCCGGCCGATCCGCGCGAACCACGGCTCTTCGCGCGGGGCGAGGAAGGCCTTGATCGGCGCAGCGTTCGAGAGGGCGATCAGCGCCAGCACCGCAGAAAAGCTCATCTGGAAGCTCGGGCCGATCGCGCTTTCGGGCCACAGTAACAGGACAAACCCGGCGGCGAGCGCCAGCATCCGCATCGACAAGGCGTCGCGTCCCAGCGCCAGCGCGCCGAGTACCAGCAACGCGGCGACGCAGCTCCTGACTGTCGGCACCTCGGCGCCGGTCAGCAGTGTGTAGCCGATGCCCGCCAGAGCGCCTGCCGAAGCGGCGACCACCGGCAGACGAACCCGTAGCGCCAGCGCGGGCCACAGCGCAAGCACGCGCAACACCGCGAAGTAGGCAGCCGCAATCACTGCGCTAACGTGCAACCCGCTGATCGACAGCAGGTGCGTGAGGCCCGCATCGCGCATCGCGGACGCATCGGCCTCGGTGATGCCGCCGCGGTCGCCGCTTGCAAAGGCCGCCGCGATCGCGCCCGGCGAGCCCGAAACCCGTTCGCGCACGTGCTCGGCGAGCGTGCGTTGCAGCACGGCGATCCCGCCGCTGCCCTGCGCCGGACTGATCAGCGTCAGCGGACCGACAATGGTACCGGTCGCCGACAGGCCCTGAAACCACGCCGCGCGGGCAAAATCGTAGCTGCCGGGGAGCATCGGGCTGGCGGGCGGCATGAGGCGGGCGCGCAGCCGCACGACCGCGCCCTCTGCAAGGCCGGCAGAAACCCCGCCCCCCTCGCGATCCGCGCCCAGCGCCTCAATCGGCACATTGACCCTGACCTTGCGCGCCGTACCGCTCTCGGCATCACGCAT
>JANNWO010000030.1:0-5848 GCA_031408395.1 Sphingomonadales bacterium
CGAAGTGATCGAATATGCCTGCGGCCTGCCGCAGATCATGAAGGGCGAATACACCCACGGCGCAGGGCCGGGCATTGACGTCTATTCGATGCGCCCGCCGCTCGGCATCGGGGTGGGCATAACCCCGTTCAACTTCCCGGCGATGATCCCGATGTGGATGATCGGCATGGCGTGCGCGGCGGGCAATGCCTTCATCCTGAAGCCATCAGAACGCGATCCCAGCGTGCCGGTGCGGCTGGCTGAATTGTTCCTCGAAGCGGGCGCGCCCGAGGGCCTGCTGCAGGTCGTCCACGGCGACAAGGAAATGGTCGACGCGATCCTCGACCACCCCGATATCGCCGCGATCAGCTTCGTCGGAAGCTCGGACATCGCGCAGTACATCTACGCGCGCGGCACCGCGAACAACAAGCGGGTGCAGGCGTTTGGCGGCGCGAAGAACCACGGCATCGTGATGCCCGACGCCGATCTCGATCAGGTGGTCAACGACCTCACCGGCGCGGCCTTCGGCTCAGCGGGCGAACGCTGCATGGCGCTGCCTGTGGTAGTGCCGGTCGGCGAGGAGACTGCCGAGCGCCTGCGCGCGAAGCTTCTCCCCGCCATCGCCGCGCTGCGCATCGGCGTCTCCAACGATCCCGATGCGCATTACGGCCCGGTGGTCACGCCCGAGCACAAGGCGCGGATCGAACAGTGGATCACGGTGGCCGAGGAAGAGGGCGCAGAAATCGTCGTCGACGGGCGCGGCTTCACGCTGCAGGGCCACGAGAAGGGCTTTTTCGTCGGCCCGACGCTTATCGACCACGTCACTCCGCAGATGAAATCCTATCAGGAGGAAATCTTCGGCCCGGTGCTACAGATCGTCCGCGCAGCCGATTTCGAGGAAGCGGTGCGCCTGCCCAGCGAGCACCAGTACGGTAACGGCGTCGCGATCTTCACCCGTAACGGCCACGCCGCGCGCGAGTTCGCGGCGCGGGTGAACGTCGGGATGATCGGCATCAACGTGCCGATCCCGGTGCCAGTCGCCTACCACTCGTTCGGCGGTTGGAAGCGGTCAGGCTTCGGCGATATCGACCAGTACGGCACCGAAGGGCTGCGGTTCTGGACCAAGAACAAGAAGATCACCCAGCGTTGGCCAGACGGTTCGCCTGACGGCACCGACGCCTTCGTCATCCCGACGATGGGGTGAGCACGGTCAGAGCCTTCGTGCTGGCGCTATGCGCGATCATCCTACCGTTCACGCCAGCCGCCGCGCGGGCACCTGCGACAGACAAGCGCATCGCCCTGTCATTTGACGACGTTCCGCGCGCTGCGGGGGCATTCTTCACGCCTGACGAACGGTCGCAGCGGATCATTGCCGCCTTGCGCGAGGCGGAGGTGGAGCAGGCCGCGTTCTTCGTCACCACCGGACGGCTTGATCACCGCGATGGTGCTGGCGGCGAGGCGCGGATTGCCGCCTATGTCGCCGCGGGCCACGTGATCGCCAATCATAGCCATGATCACACCCGTCTGAGCCAGACCGACGCCGCCGAATACCTCGCCGACCTCGACCGTGCCAGAGCTTGGCTTGCCGGGCGGGCAGGCTATCGGCCGTGGTTCCGCTTTCCCTATCTGGACGAAGGCGGACGCGACAAGACGAGGCGTGATGCGGTGCGCGAGGGGTTGGCGCTGCGCGGCCTGCGCAACGGCTATGTCACCGCCGATGGATCGGACTGGCACCTTGAACAGCTTACGCTTGACGCCAAGCGCGATGGCAAGGCGATGGACATGGCGGCGTTGCGCAAACTCTACTTGCAATCGCAATTGAGCGGCGTCGCCTATCACGAAACGCTGGCCCGCCGCACGCTGGGACACCTGCCGCCGCAGATGATGCTGCTGCACGAAACCGATCTGGCGGCGCTGTTCATCGCCGATCTCGTCGCTGAATTGCGCCGCGATGGCTGGACCATTATCACCGCAGACGAGGCCTATGCCGATGCCGAACTTGCGGCGGCGATGCCGAATGTGCCGTTTACCTCGGGCACCCTGACCGGAACGATGGCGTGGGAGCAGGGCGTGCAGCCGCCGCTCAGCCCGATCTGGATGGGCACCGAGATGATGGGCTGGCTGTTCGCAACCCGGGTCCTGGCAGCGCCCTGAGCCTGCCGGAAGCGAAGCTCAGGGCGAACGTGCATGGGATGTGCTAACTCACCCCTCGAAGGCCAGCTTGGGCTTCCTTGCCGCTCCTGTCTCATCGAGCCTCCGTCGGGGGGCGTAGTAGGGCGCTTGCTTAAGCGCCTCGTCCCCATCCAGCGCGCGGGTTACAACGCTGCGGAAGGCGGTGATGAACTGGTCGATCGTCGCCTTGCTCTCGGTTTCGGTCGGCTCGACCAGCATCGCACCGTGGACCACCAGCGGGAAATACACCGTCATCGGATGGTAGCCCTCGTCGATCAGACCCTTGGCCACATCGAGCGTCGAGAGGCCTCCCGCGAAGTCCTTATCGCCAAACAGGGCTTCGTGCATGCACGGGCCCGAAGCCGCGAACGGCGCGTGGAGAATGTCTTCCATCGAGCGCAGGATGTAGTTCGCGTTGAGCACCGCATCCTCGGCCACCTGCTGGAGCCCATCGGCCCCGTGGCTGAGCATGTAGGTAAGCGCGCGGGTAAACATCCCCATCTGCCCGTGGAAGGCGGTCATCCGCCCGAACGTGGGCCCGCGCTCCTCGCGGTTCTCTTCCTCGACGAGGTAGAAGCTGCCGTCCGCGGCGTTCTGACGGATGAAGGGCAGCGGCGCATAGGGCGCGAGCGCTTCCGACAGCACCACCGGCCCTGAACCCGGCCCGCCGCCGCCGTGCGGGGTCGAGAAGGTCTTGTGCAGGTTGATGTGCATCGCATCGACGCCAAGGTCGCCGGGGCGCACCTTGCCGACGATCGCGTTGAAGTTCGCCCCGTCGCAATAGACGTAGCCGCCCACCGCGTGGACCGCATCGGCGATCTCGCGGAAGTCCTTCTCGAACAGACCGCAGGTGTTGGGGTTGGTGATCATCACCGCCGCAACGTCCGGGCCTAATCTGGCCTTCAGCGCCGCGACGTCCACGCGGCCTTCGGGCGTCGCGGGGATATCCTCGACGCGGTAGTTGGCAAAGGCGGCGGTGGCGGGGTTTGTGCCGTGGGCGCTCTCGGGCACCAGCACGACCTCGCGCGCGTCGCCGCGGGCTTCGTGCGCGGCGCGGATCGCGAGGATCCCGCACAGTTCGCCATGTGCGCCGGCCTTGGGGCTCATCGCGACAGCCGGCATGCCGGTGAGCGTGCACAGCCAATACCCGAGCTGATGCACCACCTCGAGCGCGCCCTGCACCGTCGATTGCGGCGCGAGCGGGTGGATATCGGCAAAGCCCGGCAGCCGCGCCATCTTCTCGTTGAGGCGCGGGTTGTGCTTCATCGTGCAGCTGCCGAGCGGGAAGAACCCGAGGTCGATCCCATAGTTCTGGCGGCTGAGGCGGGTGTAGTGGCGCACCGTCTCGGGCTCGGTCAGGCCGACAAGGCCGATCGCTTCCGAGCGCGCCAGACCGCCGAGGCGGGTTGGAGCATTGGCATCAACCGCAGGCAGGTCCACGCCGGTCACTTCGGCGCGGCCGATTTCGAACAGCAGCGGCTCTTCCAGCATCAGCGCGCGGTTGCCGGTGGTGGTGGCGGGGCCGTTGTGCATCCCGTCGTCGGAGAGTTCCATCTCGGGCTTCCAGCCGGACTTGTTGGGGGCGTTCATGCTGCGGACTCCTTGATGCTGGCTTCCAGCTCCTGGGCGAGGCGTTCGATATCCTCTTCGGTGGTGGTCTCGGTCACGGCGACGAGCAGCGCGTGCTCCAGCGCCTCGACCCCCGGATAGAGCCGCCCCAGCGACACGCCGCCAAGCACGCCGCGGTCAGCCAAGTCGCGGACGATTTCGCGCGCGGGCTTGCCGCCGAGCATCAGGGTGAACTCGTTGAAGAAGGCGTTGTTGAGCACTTCCACGCCCGGCACCTTGGCCAAGCGTTCGGCCGCAATGCAGGCGAGGCGGTGGTTCTCGGCAGCGAGCTCGCGCAGGCCCCGCTCACCCAGCAGTGTCATGTGCACGGTGAAGGCGAGCGCACAAAGGCCCGAGTTGGTGCAGATGTTGCTCGTCGCCTTCTCGCGGCGGATGTGCTGTTCGCGGGTGGACAGCGTCAGCACGAAGGCGCGCTTGCCCTCGGCATCGGTAGTCTCTCCGCACAGGCGGCCCGGCATCTGGCGCACGTGCTTGGGATCGCGCACCGCGAAAAGTCCGAGGTAGGGCCCGCCGAACTGGAGGCCGACGCCGAGCGCCTGGCCCTCGCCAACGACGATATCAGCGCCCATCTCGCCAGGCGACAGACACGCGCCCAGTGCCACAGGTTCGGTGTTGACGACGACCAGCAGCGCGCCCTTGGCATGGGCGGCCTCGGCCACCGGGGTGAGATCACTGATCCGGCCGAGAATGTCGGGATATTGCACCACGACGCAGGCGGTTTCCTCGTCGATCCGAGCGATCAGGCCCGAAAGTTCGGGATCAGGCGTGATCGCCGGGAGCGCGTCGGCGATGATGTCGCCCGTGAAGTGCGCCATCGTCTTCACCACCTGCGCATACTGAGGATGCAGCGCGCCCGAGAGCACCGCGCGCTTGCGCTTGGTGACGCGGGTGGCCATCGCCACCGCCTCCCAGCACGCGGTCGAGCCATCGTAGAGCGAGGCATTCGCCACCGCGCAGCCATATAGCCGCGCGACCTGTGTCTGGAACTCGAACAGCATCTGCAGCGTGCCCTGCGCGATTTCCGGCTGGTAGGGCGTGTAGGCGGTCAGAAACTCGCCACGCTGGATGATGGTGTCGACGCTCGCCGGCACGTGGTGTCGGTATGCGCCCGCACCGAGGAAGAACGGCACATCGCCCGCCACGAGGTTCTTCGCGGCCAGCTTCTTCATGTGGCGTTCGACCGCCATCTCGCTCGCATGCATCGGCAACCCGTGGATCGGGCCGTCAAGCCGGGCGACTTCGGGCACATCGACGAACAGGTCGTCAATCGAAGCGGCGCCGACTTTCGCCAGCATCGCCTGCCGGTCGGTATCGGTGAGGGGAAGGTAGCGCATGGTGAGAGGTGTCCGTGGCTGGTGGAAAAAGGAGGTTCAGGCGCTCAACTGCGCAAGGTCGGCAAGGGTCCCGGCAAAACGCGCCGGACCTGTGTGAGTGGTACGCATCCAGGGGGCGAGCCAGATGCGGTAGCCGGCCGCGCGAACGCGGTGGCAGAAGGCGTAATCTTCGGACAGCAGGTGGCCGGTCTCGGGATCGATAAGCGGCTGAAACAGCGCGGTGAGCGTGTCGGCCACAAGCCCGCTGTCGCGGTCAAGCTGGTCGGGCACGTAGCGCAGCTCCGGATGACGCGCCGCGAGCGTTTCGATCACGTCACGGCGGATCATCATCAGGCCGGTGCCCGCGCGCAGCAGCTCAATCGGCTCGCCGAGCGGGAACTGGCCCGCCGGATTGGCAAGATCGACCGCGAACAGGCCGGAGTAACGCTCCAGCATCGCCGGATTGCCCTCCCCCAGCCCCTTGGCTGCAGCCGAGGCGACGAGGCCCCAGTTGATCCGCCGCTTGGGGCACGGCGCGCCCAGCACCGCGAGGCGATCATCGGCCTGCATCCGCGCCAATGCATCGATCAGCTCTTCCGGCACGAAGCCGATATCGCCGTCGATGAATACCAGGTGCGTCGCATCCGATTGCAGGAACGCCGCCGCAAGCGCGTTCCTCGCGCGGTCGATTGACGCGTTGTTGCTGAGCCAGGCGAAGGAACAGGTGATCCCCACCCGCTCCGCCGCGCCCGCCA
>JANNWO010000031.1:0-40049 GCA_031408395.1 Sphingomonadales bacterium
GCCACTGGCTGTACGAGCGAATTCGCAACGTGGTGACCGGCTATTGGGGTGTGTATGTGGTGGACTAGCTTCCCCTCATTTTCAATGGTGGGGATCGTGGGGTGGTTGCGGCGCGCCAGCGCCGCTCTCCGCGGCGTCCACCACCCCCAACCCCCTCCTCCAAGGAAGAGGGGGCTATTGCGCCAGATATCCGACCAGCGCCCTGACCTTCTTGCTGCGCCATTGCGGCGGGGGGGCGAGCAGCCAGTAGCCGCGGAGCGCAGGCTCGGGCTCGGTGAGGGCCACAAGCGTGCCGCGCGCGATTCCGGCTTCGGCGAGAGCAAGCGGCAGGATCGTGCGGCCCATCCCCGCCAATGCCGAGGCGAGCGCCTGTCCGGGCGAGCCGGCGCGGATGCAGGGGTTCACGCCGTCGGGCAGCGTCATGCCGGGCCAGTCGATCCACGCATCGCGGTGCTCGGGCGCGGCGACCCTCACCCGCATCGCCGGCGCAAGCTGCATCCCCTGGAGATCGCCCGGCCCATCGACCAGCCGGATCGCAAGGTCGAGGTTCGCCTCGGTGAAGTCGGCGTGCTCGTCCGGGGCAAGGATGTATTGCACGCCCCCCGAGTCTTTGGGCGTGCCCGCCTGGAACACCGCAAGACGCGGGGCGAGCCACTCGGCGTAGAACTCGCGCGGGACGGCGATGGTGTAGCGGTCGGAGGATTGTCCGGCCTGCATCGCCGAGACGCTTTCCTCGAAGCTGAGGAAGCCATCGCGCAAGGGGTCGAGCCCGGCCTCGCCCTCGGGCGTGAGTTCGAGGCCCTTGGAGGTGCGGCGGAACAGGACAACGCCGAGCACATCTTCCAGCGCGCGGATCTGCTGGCCGACCGCGGCGGGCGTCACGGCCAGCTCGTCCGCGGCGCGGGTGAAGGAGAGGTGCCGCGCGGCGGCATCGAACACGCGCAGGGCGTTGAGGGGCAGGTGGGTGCGCTTCACGCCGGTGCGATTAGGACGCCGCGCGGCTCACCGCAAGACTCAGCGCCCAATCTAGCGGGTGGAGCGGCCCTCGGCCGTCTCAGGCGCGGCGAGCGGGAAGAAGGGAATGCGGATCTCGGTCGGCGTCTCGTCGGCGCGCTCGAAGGTGTAGAAACCCTCCATCGAGCCGAACGGCGTCGTCAGCGGGCAGCCCGACACGTAGTCATGGCTTTGCCCCGGTGACAGCAGCGGCTGTTCACCCACCACGCCTTCGCCATCGACATGGTTCACCATCCCGCGACCGTCGGTGATGCGCCAGTGGCGGGTGCGCAGGCGCAGCGCCTCGTGCGAGCCGTTCTCGATGCGGATGTGATAGACCCAGAACCACTTGCCCGCCTCCGGGTGCGACTGCTCGGGCAGATAGTTCACCGCGACGCGGACCGTGACCCCGTCGGTAGTGGCGGCATGCTGGAAGAACTCTTTCATGTCGCCTCCAAGATTAGCGATTCTTTGCCGTGTCACAAGGGGGGCAACGCGCTTAATCCCGGGTGTGTTCCGCGGCGCGCGATTATTTCGCGGCGGATCGACCTTGCTCCGCCGTTTCCTCCGGGGCAGCGTTCGCGTCCGGCCGCGGGTCCGCCGGGTTGTGCTTCGCCAGGAAGGCATCAAGGGCATCGTACCATGCCTGCGCGTTCTCCGGGCTCGAGAAACTGTGGCCCTCGCCCTTGATCACCAGCGTCTGCAGCGGCACGGGCGCTTCACGGGCGGCTTTCTCGAAGAGGTTATACTGGCTGATCGGCACGCGCTGGTCCTTGGTGCCGTGCGCAAGCAGCACCGGCCGCGAGAGCTGGCCTGCCAGACGGTACGGCGAGACCGCGTCGAGATCGATCGCCTTGTCGCCGCGCACCCGCGCCTGCCACGCCTTGTTGACCCGCTCGGTGAGATAACGGCGGTCGTAGCGCAGCATCTTGTCCCAATCGGTGACCCCGGCCCAGCTTGCCGCGCAGCGGTAGCGTTCGGGGTTGCGCAGCACCGCCCACAGCGCGGCATAGCCGCCGTAGGAGCCGCCGACGACGCACACGCGTCTGGCATCGGCGATACCCTCGGCCACCGCCCAGTCCATCGCATCGTCGATATCGTCCTGCATCTTGCGCCCGATCTCGCCCGTGCCCAGCTCAAAGAACTCGTCGCCGTACCCGCCCGAACCGCGGTAATTGGGCTGGAGAACCGCATAGCCGCGGTTGGCGAGGAGCTGCACTTCGTCGTTGTATTCGAGCTTGTCGCGGATGCCATAAGGCCCGCCGTGGGGCATCACGATCAGCGGCAGGTTCTTCGCTTCGCGCCCGCGAGGAAGCGTCAGGTAGCCGCGGATCGGCGTGCCGTCACGCGCGGTGAACTGAACCGGCGTCGGGCTCGCGAGCGCCCGGACGTCGATCTCGGGGCGGAGCTGGGAGATTTCCTTGAGCGCCTTTGCTGCGGGTTCAAAGAGATAAAGCCTGCCTGGGTCGTTCTCCTGCCCGGCATAGACCAGCATCCGCGAACCGTCCTTGGCGCGGCTCACGACCCACACCTCGCCATTGCCGAGCGCCTTGCGCAAGGCCCCGTACTGCTTGGTGAGGGCGGGATCGAACCAGTGCACCTCGTCGCGATCGGCGGTGTAGAAGGCGGCAAATGGCTTGCCTTCCCTAAGCGTCACGCTGTCGATGTCCCACTCCGGGTGCTCGAATACCGTCTCGATCGTCTCGCGCTTGGCGAAGTTGAAGCGCCTCAGCCCCACGCGCCCGCTCTCGCCTTCGGACAGGACATAGCCCTCGTCCGAGCCGTTGATGATCTGGAGCGCGTCGAAATAACGCTCGCTCGGGTCATCCTCCTTGATCCGCGCGACCAGCTGCAGTTCCTGGCCCGCACCGGCGCGGTAATAGATCTTGAGCCGCCGATCGAGCCAGCCGGTGCCCATGCGCACCACGCCCTCGTCGTCGGTTACCCAGTTCCACACCCCCTCGCGCGCCGGCTGAACAAGGGTAACCTTACCGCCGGGCCTGAGTTCGTGACGCATCACCGAGGGGTAGTCATAGACCGTCTTCTGGATCGCGACGAGGATATAGGATCCGTCCTCGGCAACGTGGATGACGTTGTCGCCCTCGACCACGCCGCTGCGCGAAAAGAGGCGGCTCATCTCTCCGCTGGCGAGCTCGACGAGAATGAGGCGGGTGTAGCGCACCTCGTCGCCGAAGAACTGGCCAGGGGTCGAGACGGCAAGCAGCAGCTTGTCGTCGGTTACCCAACGATACCATTCGAGCTCGTCCGCGGGATCGGACGCAAGCGCGCGCAGCAGCTTGCCGGTGGCGACTTCGGTGATGACGAGATACTCCTCGCCGCCCGTGTGGCGTTTGAACGAGAACAGCGTTCCGTCAGGCGAGAGCTTGGCGTCCCAGAAAGCGGGGCGGCTTGCGAAGTGCGCCGCGGCGATCGGCGGCGGCGGCGCTTCGGCGCTCGCCGCTGCAGTTGGCGTGGTTACGGCGTTGGCAGCCTCCTGCGCCGCGGCGATGCCCGAGCCACACGGAAGGCTGGCGACCAGCGCCAGCCGAGCGACATACCGGCAAATTCCCATAGCGACCCCTGCGTTCCCCGAAGCGTTACCTATTCTCCAAACCTATGATTTTGCGGCGACTTGGCGAGAGGGTTTGCCACGGAATGACGATCACTCGATTTGGAAGCGCAGCGGCAGGCGGAACACTTCGCAGGGCTTCACCCCTGCGTCCATGTTGACGCGCGTGGCAGCGACAGCATCGCGCGCGGTGGCGGTGAGGGTGACAATCTAACGACCGCGGATATCGGCGCGCAGCGCCTCTTTCCGGGCAAACTGGCTGCGGCGAGACACGATAGACGCTGAAGCCTGAGCCGGAGAGGTCAACCGGGGCGGAAAGCACGGGCGCCTCCTAGTAAGTCGGCGGCGCATAGACGCCGGGCGGCGGCATGTTGAGCGACGCAGGCTTCGCCCCGCTCGGCAACGAATGGTGGCATTACGACTGGGCCGAGTGGCGCCGCTATCCGATCATGGATGTGCCGCTGGAGAATGTGACGGCGGGGTGAGGCGGTGGCGGCTGTCAGTGCGCCAAACAAGGCCCGCTTCGGATCGCAAATACCAAATCACTCGTGTTGGACAAGCGAAGCTGATACTTACAGCTTGTGATATTGGAATAGAGCAAATCCATGCAGCATCTGAAGACACTCGCGTTTTTAATGTTAAGCCTCAGTTTCAGCGCTCCAGCCAGCGCCGACCCGTTGAAGGATGGCGCAGAAGCCTATGCGGCAAGTGATTACTCTGCAGCATACGAAGCATTTGCGGTTGCGGCCGCAGAAGGGAGCGTCGAGGCGCAATTCAATCTCGGTCGGATGTATTGCAGCGGCCTTGGCGTTGAGCAGAACGATGCGACTGGCGCGGCCTGGTACCGCAAGGCCGCGATACAGGGCCATGCGGGGGCGCAGTTCAAGCTCGGGGTTTATTATGACATCGGCCAAGGCGTGCCGCAGAGCGATGCGCTGGCAGTCGAGTGGTATGCTAAATCAGCAGCGCAGGGATACGCAGATGCGCAAGCCAACCTTGGTGCCATGTACGAAGACGCTCTTGGGGTAGCGCAAGACTTTTCTACCGCAGCCGAATGGTATCATAAGGCCGCAACGCAAGGTCATGCCATCGCTCAGTATGATTTGGCAGTGCTCTACGACAACGGTCGCGGCGTAACACGTGACTATTCAATGGCTGCAGAATGGTATGGCAAGGCCGCTGCACAGGGAAATGCAGCGGCGCAGACCAATCTGGGCATGATGTTCGAAACAGGTCAAGGCGTCGCACAAAGTTTCGAGACGGCGGCTGAGTGGTATCGTCAAGCCGCGAACCAGCAGGATGCGCTGGCGCAGTACAATCTTGCGATTTTATACTATTACGGACGGGGGATCACCCGAGATTTTTCGCAGGCCAGTGGATGGGCCCGCGCGGCGATGAACAATTCCAAGTCTACTGACGAGGTGTCGGACGGCATTTCACCTGCGCGACCGCTCCGAGATCAGGCCCGGATGCTGGGAACAATGGCCGATAGGATGTTGGCCAATCGGCAGTAGACGTTTTGCCATTCAAGGAAATCTGCGGTTAGCTAAGCTTATTGCGACCAGCAGCAAGAAACGCGGTATCGGCTTAAGGCCGCTATGCGTGCCCACTTTGCGCACAGGCTAAACGCCCCATCGTGCCGCCTCACCCCTTCGCCAGCAATTCCTCGATCTGGCCCAGCCGCTCCTTGCCGAAGAACATCTCATCGGTGCCGTCTTTGGAGGTGGCCCACATCGTCGGGATGCCGAAGGCGCCGCGCTCCACCGCTGCATCGGTGTTGGCGACAAGGCCCTGCTTGACCTCATCGGTCTGCGCGCGGGCAAAGAGGTCAGCGGCGTCGAAGCCTGCAGCGCTAACCGCCGCACCGACGGCCTCTGGCGAGGTGACGTCGATCCCCTCCTCCCAGATCGCGCGCAGCATCGCGTCTGCAAATGCTACGGCGCGCCCGTCCTGATCGGCCGCAAACAGCATCCGTTGGAGCAGGATCGAGTTGAACGGGAACTGCGGGTGCATCCGGTACTTCGACAGCGCGTGCTTTTCGATAAACCGCTGCATCTCGAGCATCGCGTAGGCGTTCTTGCCCTTCACCTCGGCATCGCGAACGAAGGGCGGGGCGTTGCCGGTGAGCTTGTGCATCCCGCCCAGAAACACCGGGATGACCGAGAGCCCGGCCTCGTAGCGGTCACACAAGTCACGCAGCGGCCACCAGATCAGGTAGGCGTTAGGGCTGACGAAATCGAAGACGAGTTCCACGCGCTTGGTCATCGGCCCTGTCTCCTTCAGATACCCGCCGCGGCGAGCGCCTGATCCATGTCCTCGGTGAGGTCGGCCATGTCCTCAAGGCCAACATTGATGCGCAGCAGGCCTTCGGTCACGCCCATCGCCGCGCGGGCTTCATCGCCCATATTGGCGTGGGTGCTGGAGGCCGGGTGGCACATCAGCGAGCGGGCGTCGCCGATGTTGTTCGAGATGTCGATCAGTTGCAGCGCATCGAGGATCGCGAAAGCCTTGGCCCGCGTGCCCACGTCCAGCGCGAAGATCGGGCCCGTCGCGTCCATCTGGGCCATCGCGAGATTGTGGCGCGGGTGACTCGGCAGGCCGGGGTGGAGCAGGTGCCCGCCGGCCTTGGTGACACGCGGCTCGAGAAACTCGCCCAGCGTCACCGCCTGCTCGGACTGCTTGAAGGCGCGCAAGGGCAGCGTCTCGAGGCCCTTCATCACCACCCAGGCGTTGAAGGCGGCAATGTTGGGGCCGGTGTTGCGCTGGAAGGGCATCAGCACCTCGTCGATCCACTGCGTCGATCCGCACACCGCGCCCGCCAGTACGCGGCCCTGCCCGTCCATCAGCTTGGTCGCCGAGTAAGCGACCACGTCTGCGCCAAACTCCATCGGGCGCTGCAGCACGGGCGAGGCGAAGGCGTTGTCGACGACGCTGGTGATCCCGTGCGCCTTGGCGAGGCCGCAGACATAACCGATGTCGACGATATCGAGCGTGGGGTTGGCCGGGCTCTCGAAGAAGAACACCTTGGTGTTGGGGCGGATCGCGGCGTCCCATGCGGCGTTGTCGGCGCTGTCGATCACCGTGGTCTCGATGCCGAACTTGGGCAGCAGGTTGTCGACCAGCCAGCGGCACGAGCCGAAGGCGGCGCGCGCGGCGACGACATGGTCGCCTGCGGAAAGCTGGCACAGCAACGCGGTGGTCATCGCCGCCATCCCGCTTGCCTGCGCGCGGCAGGCTTCGGCGCCTTCCAGCAGCGCGATGCGTTCTTCCAGCATCGCCACCGTGGGGTTCTGGAGGCGCGAATAGGTCATGCCTTGCGCCGTGCCCGCAAAGCGGTCGGCGACGGTCTGCGCGTCGTCGTAGGTGTAGCCCGAGGTGAGGAACAGCGCCTCGCTCGTCTCGCCATGTTCGGAACGCCAAGTGCCGCCGCGCAGCGCGCGGGTGGCGGGGCGCCAGTTCGCCGTGACGGCGCGGTCCATTCCGGTGGTCTTTTTCATGGACGCGGTCTCTACGTTGGCAGAAGCCCGCCCGCAAGCAGGCCGTCATGTGCGGTATCGCCGTGCCCGACCGCGGCGAGCATCAGCGTGCCTTCGATCACCGTCATCAGATAACGAGCCCCGCCCTGCGGATCGGGATCGCCCTCGGGCATCTGCCGTTCGAGCCACGCCAGCTGCTTTGCCATCATCTCCTCGGCCGCTGCCCGGTAGCCCGGCATCCCGCGCGCGGCGCCCGCGACGATGTCCCACCACAGCACCAGAAACGCCCGCATCGCCGGATCGCTGCCCGCACCGAGAATCCGTGCGAGGCATTCCTGCCGGGTCGCGGGCCGATCAGCGCTGAGCATCGCGTCCAGCGCGCCGGAATACAGCGCGGCAATATAGCCGAGCAGCTCGGTGATCAGCGTTTCCTTGTTGCCGAAATGATAGATCAGCATGCGGTCGCTGGTGCCCGCCGCCTTGGCGAGCGGCCGCAGGCTCGCCCCGCCGAGCCCGTGTTCGAGCACATGCGCGGCCAAGGCCGGGAGCAACGTTTCGCGTGACAATTGTGTTTTCGCCATTGGTGCGGCATTTTCCTCTTGTAGCGGTCGCTACATAATCCTATCGCGCTGTGTAGCAATCGCTACATACACGCGGAGATTCGCTTATGACAAACTTCGAAACCATCTGGATCGCCGCGCTGGTCGGCGGACTGATCGCCTTTCTTACCATCCTGATCGCAAAGCGCGAGATCGGCAGCGCGTCTGTGGCGGCGCTGCTGTTCACCGCTTTCGGCGCGTTCACCGCCGTGCAGATCGGGCAGGAAGGCGTGATCGGCTTCTACACCAACCACTCCCAAAGCCTGACCGGGCTGCAGGTGTGGTGGGACCTGATCATGTGCGCCTTGATCGCGCTGTTCTTCATCGCCCCGCGCGCCCGTAAGCAGGGCATGAACCTAACGCCCTGGGCACTGCTGGTAGGCACCACCGCCAGCATCGGGCTGCTCGCCATGTGCGCGCGGCTGTTCTGGCTTGAACAGCAAGCGCAAGGTCAAGCCAAGACGGCATGATCGGCGCCAAAGGCGCCGCAAGCCCGACCGGGCGCCCATAGCGACGCTGGCGAAGCCAGCATGAGCGAGGATTTCGCACGCCGGAGGGCGTGCGGAAACAAACAGAAGCTTGCCCTTGCAAGCGCCTCTGCCTAATCGCGGAGCCAGCCATGACCGAGGCGCACGCTTCCCCCCTTCCCGCAGCAACCCCGCCGCCCCGCCCGCGCGATCCGCTGGCGTGGGTCGTCGCGCTGACCGGGCTTTATGCGCTGCTGGCGGGCTGGCGGCTGGCGACGCCGTCGATCCTCTATTTCGACGAGGTTCACTACATCCCCGCCGCGCGCGAGATCCTGTCGCTGTTCGAGACCGGCGCGGGCGCCTATCGCAACCGCGAGCATCCGCTGCTGGCCAAGGAGCTGATCGCGCTCGGCATGTGGGTGTTCGGCGATACGCCGCTCGGCTGGCGGATCGCGGCGTGGCTGTGCGGGGTACTGGCCTACTTCGCCGCCCTGCGCGCGATGTGGCATGCCAGTCTCGATCGCTATGCCACGATGGCCTTCGCGGTGCTGCTGGGATCCGGCTTTGCGCTCTTCATCCACACCCGCGTCGCCATGCTCGACATCGTCATGGTCGCGGGCCTTTCAGTCGCCGCGTGGCAGTTCGCCGCCGCCTGCGCCCAGCCAGAAACCGGCCGGCGGCGCCTCGCGCTGACCGGCATCGCGATTGGCTGCGCGCTGGGGGCGAAGTGGAATGCCATTCCGCTGGCGATGGTGCCGGGCCTCGCCTTCTTCGTCGCGCGCGCCTTAGCCGGTCGCCGCCGTTTGTTCCTCAGCCGCCGCGGCGCGCCGGTGCCGGGGGTGACGCTGGTCGAGGCCTTCGTGTGGCTCGGGATCGTGCCGCTGGTGGTCTACGCCGCGACCTTCCTTCCCGGCTACTGGCTGGCCGAACCGTTCCACCCCTCGCCGCTCGCCGCAAAGGGGTTGATCGGGCTGCATCAGGAGATCTTCAATCTGCAGAGCCAGCTCGTGACCCCGCACCGCTACATGAGCCACTGGCAGCAATGGGCGCTGAACTTGCGCGGCATCTGGTATCTTTACGAGGCGGTCGATGGCGCGCAGCGCGGGGTGTTGCTGATCGGCAATCCGCTGACGATGCTGCTCGGGTTGCCGGCGCTGGCGTGGTGCCTTGCTGCGGGCGCATGGCGGAAAGACTGGGCGCGGCTGGGCGCGGTGATCGGCTATGCAGTGAGCCTAGGCCTATGGGTGATCGCGCCCAAGCCGGTGCAGTTCTACTACCACTACCTCGTGCCGAGCATCTTCCTGCTCGCCGCCCTCGCGCTGACGTGCAGCGACCTCAGGCACGCGGACCGCTTCAAGTGGCTCGCGTGGGGCATCCCGGCGGCATCGACGGCAGTGTTCGCGTGGTTCTTCCCGATCATCTCCGCGCTCCCGTTGGCCAGACCGAACAGCTATCTGGTCTGGGCGTGGCTGGAGGGGTGGAAGTAAAGGTGGTTAACCGCAGAGGTGTGCGCCTCGGCGGCACCGCCGCCGCAAGGGCGCCAAAAGGCTTGGGCGCCCGCCCGCAGCGGAAGCGAAGCTGAGCCTCCAAAGGCGGATCACCCGGCCTTCAGGCCGTGTGAGCGAGGATATCGCGCGCCGGATGGCGTGCGAAAAAGATCAAAACCTACCCCAAACAAACCGGCTCGACAGCGCGTAGTTCCACACTGACCCGACCACGATCCCCGCCAGTGCGGCGAGCACCCAGAACACGCCCTTGTCTTCAAGAAACGAAGCGATCGCGACGTTGGCGAAGCCGCCGATCGCGCAGGTGGCGATGAAGCCCAGCCAGCCGCGCAGCAGCGACACCGCGCCGACCAGCCGTTTGTCGCGGTAGGTCAGGTAGTTGTTCAGCCAGAAGTTGAAGCTCATCGCCACCAGTACCGCGGCGGTCTGCGCCAGCGTGAAGTGTTGGCCAACGAGGAACAGCAGGCTGGTGAGCACCAGGAAGTGCACCACCACACCCATCGCGCCGACAGTGCCGAACAGGGCAAAGCGGGTCGGGATCACGCGCCCCAGGCTCTTGTCGTAAAGCCCGGCGAGGAAATCGAACAGAATAGCGCGGTCCAGCTTGCTTTCTCCTTCGCGTCTAGCCGCGAAATTGAGGGGGAATTCCTTGACCCGCATCGGCACCTCGGTGGTGGCCAGCAGGTCGAGCAGGATCTTGAAGCCGATACCCGAGAGGCGCGGCACCAGCGCGCGGGCGGCGGCGGCGGGGAGCATGAAATAGCCGCTCATCGGATCGCTGAGGTCGACGCCGGTGATCTTGCGCGCCAGGGCGTTAGCATAGGTCGAAAGCTTCTCGCGCTCGGGCGCAGCCCATTCGGCGGTGCTCGCCCCTTCGGCAAAGCGGCTGGCGACGCAGATTTCCGCCTCGCCGGACTTTAACGCGGCGAGCATCCCCGGAAGCAGCGCGGGATCGTGCTGGTGGTCGGCGTCCATCACGGCCACATAAGGCGCGGCGGTGGCGCAAAAGCCTTCGATCGCGGCGCTAGCGAGCCCACGCCGGCCGATGCGCTGGATCACCCGCACCCGCGGGTCGGCGAGCGCGAGGGCGCGCGCCTCGTCCGCCGTGCCGTCCTTGCTGTTATCGTCGACGATAATCACTTCCCACGCGGCCGCCGTGCCGATCGCATGGTCAATCCGCTCCACCAGCGGGCCAAGGTTGCCGCGCTCGTTGAGCGTCGGGAGAATGATCGCGAGGTCGAGCGTCATGGGTTTGCTGCCCGTGCCGACAGGGGTTTCGCCCATGCCGACAGGGCGCGGAAGGGTAGCGGTTTCCATGCGCCCCTGGTGCACCATAATGCTTTATAAACCATAACCGGAAGGTCGTGCACGCGAGCTAAAGCCGCTCGCGCACCGCAGCGCCGATCACTGCGGTGCCGTGGTTGCCGCCCAGATCGCCGCCGAGGATGCCGTCCGCGAGCGTCTTGGCCACCGCTGCCTCGATCCGCGCCGCCTCGGCCTCGCGACCGAAGGAATGGCGCAGCATCATCGCCGCCGACAGGATCGTCGCCATCGGGTTGGCCTTGCCTTGGCCCGCGATATCGGGCGCGCTGCCGTGGATGGGTTCATAAAGGCCGAATGTGCCGAAGTGCGTCTCGCGCTCACCCAGCGAGGCGCTCGGCAGAAGGCCGATCGAACCGACCGCGGCGCTGGCGAGATCGGAGAGGATGTCGCCGAACAGGTTGCCGGTCAGCACCACGCCAAAGCGTTCAGGATGGCTCACCACCTGCATCGCGGCATTGTCGACATACATGTGATCGAGCGCGACCTCTGGGTATTCCGCCGCGACTGCGATCACCACGTCGCGCCATAGCTGGCTGGTTTCGAGCACGTTGGCCTTGTCGACGCTGGTGAGCGGCTGGCCTGCGGAGGCCGCCGCGCGGAAGGCGACATGGGCGATGCGGCGCACCTCATGCTCGGCATAGGACATGGCGTCCCACCCCTCGCGCTCGCCCGCGTCATTGATGCGCTGGCCCTTGGCGCCGAAATAGACGTCGCCGGTCAACTCGCGCACGATCAGCATGTCGAGGCCCGCAGCGATATCGGCGCGCAGCGGGGAGAGGTGCTCCAGCCCAGCGAATATCCGCGCCGGGCGCAGATTGGCAAACAGGCCGAGGTGCTTGCGCAGGCCGAGAATGGCTTGCTCGGGCCGAAGGTGGCGTTCGAGGGCGTCGCAGGTCGGATCACCCACCGCGCCGAACAGGATCGCGTCCGCCGCGCGCGCCATCGACAAAGTCTCGTCCGGCAAGGGGTGCCCGTGGCGATGATAGGCCGCGCCGCCGACGTCGCCGGTGAACAGCGTCAGCCCCGGCAGAGCGAGGCTTTCGAGCACCGCGACTGCCTCGGCCGTGACCTCGGGGCCGATCCCGTCGCCGGGCAGGACTGCGATCTTCATGTTGTCACCCCATGCGCGCTAACCGCTCGGTCAGCAGACGCCTCGCGCCCATAACATCGCTTTTGTGCCCTGCAAGCAGGTAGTGCGAAAGCTGGCGCTCCAGCACGGCCAGCGCGGCGGCCTGCGCGGGCCAGTCGGGAGTGGCAAGGGGCCGCGCGCCGCCATAGCCGAGCTCGCTAAGCAGCAGCGTCTCGTAACCGATCAGCCCGCTCACCCAGCCGCGCGCCGACGGAGCAGCAGCGACGGCATCGAGCAGCGCGGCCAGCGCCTGGTGCAGCGCCGGGTAGGCCTGGCGCTCGGGCAGCGCGGCGGCGGTCAGCGCGCAGGACCACTGGATCGCCGCAGCGGGCAGCGGCTCGGTCATCAACGCGCCCATCGATTGTTCGAGTTCGAGCCGGGCAAACGGCAGTTGGCTGGCAGAACGGACAGTGAGTTCGAGCGCGACGCGGTTCCCCGGCACCAGAACAGCGCGCATCTGCCGCCCGCGCCCGCCCGCAACATAGGCGGCGACCAGGCCATGCTCAGGGGTGAGGAGCCGCACCATCGCGCCGGTCTCGCCCTGATGGCGAGAGGCAAGCACGATGGCCGAGGCGCGCAGGTTCATGGCCTGCGCAGCCGGGTTACTTCTTGGATTTCGCTTCCAGAGCCGCCAGCCGAGCTTCGAGGGCGTCGGCCTGCTGCCGGGCCTTCTGAGCCATCAGCTTGACCGTCTCGAATTCCTCGCGGCTCACGAAATCAATGCCGCCGAACGCCTCGCGCAGCCGTTCGCGGGTGCTTTCGCGGGCTTCGCGGGTCATGCCCGCCATGGTCCCGGCGGCGCTGTTGGCGAGTTTGACGAGGTCGGCGATGATCGGGTTCTGGCTTTGCATATTTTCTTTTTGGGGATGCTTGCCCTGAAGTGCAAGCATCCTCCTCGCATGATTGCTTGCCTTTTGGGCCTACCGGTTCAGCCTGCGGCTGTGCTTCGCAACCGCTACTTGAGGCCCAAAAGGCTCTTAGAGCTCAACCCGCGTCTCCGACCCGCTTGCGCCGCGCGGGCCGCCGTCGGGGTTGGTGACGATGAACTGGTAGTTGAGCAAGGTCGCAAAGCACAGCCACGCAAAATAGGGCAGCAGCAGCGCCGCCGCCCCGCGCCGCACGCGGTACACCAGCGCCATCGCGATCAGCAGGCTGCCGACGCCAAACCCGAGGATTATCAGCGCGGCAAACATGTCCTGCATCCCGAAAAACACCGCGGTCCAGCTTTGGGTGATGGTGAAGTGGATCGCGAAGGCCACCAAAGCCACCCCGCGACCGGCCGCGCCCCAGGCACTCGCCACGATCGCCAGCGCAAGGCCGATCAGCACGAACAGGATGCTCCACACGATCCCGAAAACCGCCGGTGGCGGGTAGATCGCGGGCTTTGCCAGTGCGGCAAACCACGGCGTGTTCGGCCCGCCCAATTGCCCGGCGGCAAAGCCCACCAGCAGGATCAGCGGCACCATGAACAGCGCCCAGCGCAGGAAGCTCGCGCGCAATTGTTGGGGGGAAGCAAGGACGTTCATGGGCTCTCCGGGCGGCTCTGCAGACGGCTGGGCGGAGAATGCGGATAACAGAGGCGAACGGCCGCGCCAACATTGCGAGCCCGCTTGCCCCGCTTTGAGGCACGCCCGGACCCGGATTGCACGGGGATCTCCCCATGGCTGGCTCCGAGGCTCTCCCGAGGGCGCGCGAAAAAAATGTGGTATAAATGGGGCACGCCGTCACATTCCCCTTTCCGGGATCCGAAAACCTCTGCTAGAGGCTGCCTTATTCCTGCCGTGATTCGAAAAGCGCGTTGGCGGCGGGGAGATCAAATAACGCGCTTTTGCTCATTATCGGCCCGCAAGGGCCAAAGGGATTATAACCATGAAGAAGATCATTCTCGTCGCCGTCGCCGGCCTCGCCCTCACCACTGCCGCTTGCTCGAAGCCGGCTGAAACCGCCGCCACCGAAGCCGACACCACCGCCGTTGCTGAAGAGCCGATGGCTGCTGAAACCCCGATGGCTGCCGAAACTCCGGCTGCTGACGCGATGGCTGCCGAAACTCCGGCTGCGACCGAAACCCCCGCCATGTAATTCCTAGGGGGCCAACAGGCTCCCAGGATTACCGGCCCCGGGTTAGCCCGGGACAGGGAAAGATTAAGACCGGTAGCAACCTTGGGTTGCTGCCGGTCTTTTCTTTTGTGCGCTGTCCCTAGCCGAGCGCCCCAAGCGCCACCGCCGCACCAAGTGCAACGGCAATCAGCGCCACAATCATGAGACCCTTGTTCTTCGTCATGTGTGTTCCCCCAAAGTGGTGCGGCGGGCGCTGATCAGGAATTCGACATTGCCCTGCGGCCCGGTAATCGGGCTGGTCGCAATCCCCTGTATATCCCAACCCAGCTCTTCGAGCCAGCCGCGCACCTCCTCGCACACCCGCGCGTGCAGCGCAGGGTCGCGCACCACCCCGCCCTTACCCACTTCCTCGCGCCCGACTTCGAACTGCGGTTTGATGAGCGCAACCAGCTGGCATTCCGGCGCCGCCAGTTTGAGCGGCACGTCCAGCACCTTGGCCAGGCTGATGAAGCTCGCATCGCACACCACCCAATTGCAGGGGCGGTCGATGAGATCGGGCGTCAGGATCCGTGCGCTGGTCTGTTCGAGCACGGTGACGCGCGGGTCCTCGCGCAGGCGCCAGGCAAGCTGGTTCGTCCCGCTGTCGACCGCAAAGACGTGGTCTGCCCCCTTGCTCAGCAGCACATCGGTGAAGCCGCCGGTGGACGAGCCGATATCCATCGCGGTCACGCCGGCCGGATCGAGCCCGAAGTGGTCGATGGCATGGGCAAGTTTGATCCCCCCGCGGCTCACCCAGGGATGATCGCGCCCGCGCACGTCCAGCGCCGCATCCTCGGCGATCTGATGGCCCGGCTTGTCGATCTTGGTCTCGCCTGCGAACACCAGCCCCGCCATCACCAGCGCCTGCGCGCGGGCGCGGCTTTCGGCGAGCCCGCGCTCGACCAGCAATTGGTCGACGCGGCGCTTTGGCGCTTTCGAGGGACGGCCAGATGTGGGGGGCGGATGGTCGGGCATGGACAAGACCGGCTCCTAGCGCGCAAAGTGCAGGCATGAAAGCCGCTCTCCTACCCGCGCTCCTACCCGCTCTGGCCGCGTCGCTGGCGCTGGCCGCCTGCGCCCCTGCCGCCGAGGCGCCGCGCACGGCCGCCGCATCTGCTGCGCCTGCCGCCCGGCCAAAGCCTGCCGCCCCGCGGCCCGCGCCTCTTCCTCCCGCGCTGCAGCCGAGCACGGGCTGGATGGACGTAGCGCTGACGCCGGGGGCGTGGCGTTATCAGGACTTCGGCGCGGGCGCGGGTAAGCGCGCGCTGTTCTCCGATCCTGGCGAGCAGTTCTATTTCAGCCTCACCTGCGTGACGCAGCCCAATGGCCCGGAGATTCTGTTCACGCGGACCGGCAGGCCCGCCAAGCGCGATCTGGCAATGACGATCCGCGCTGAGACCGCGCAGCGCACCATGATGGCGCGGCAAGCGACCCCTGCGATTATCGCGGTGGCGGTTACTGCCTCCGACCCGCTGCTGGATGCAATGGCGCTCTCCAAGGGGCGCTTCGCCGTGGAGGTCGAGGGCGAGGCCCCGCTCTACCTGCCCAGCCACGCCGAGGTCAGCCGGGTGATCGAGGATTGTCGTTAAAGAAGGCGCGGCAGAGGCGGGCAGCGCTGATATCGGACCCACAGGGTCCGCAAGGCCACGCGGCCGCCCCGCAGGTGCTCAAGCCCAAAGGGCTTGAAACAGCACCGAGGACGCTCGCCCGGAGGGGCGAGCGAAATACAGAAGCACCCCGATTCATACATTAATATCCACAGGTTTGCGCACAGCCTGTCCACAACCCGCGCCGAAACGAAAAACGCCCGAGGTCTCCCCCGGGCGCGCGGTGCCACGGTACTGCGCGGCGAGGGAAGATTATGACGCGGGAAAAGATTTATTCAAGACTTGTCGAAGGGCTCGCCATGATTCACATTGCATCCCGAGGCCAGCGGCGCACGCGGCACTCGGCCCCCGGTGAAACGGCTGGGTCTGCTCACAAGCTTGAAAGGAGGTGATCCGATGTCTCATGGTTCAGTAGCGAGGTCGGTGAAGATCCCTACGGAGCATACTCGGTAATCCTCTACTCTGAGTAAGGCTTCGTGAGCGGCGCTTCCGGCCGCTGACCATGAAAGGGCGTCTCCACCCCCCAAGCTTTGGCGGGCTGGAGGCGCCCTTTTCATGTTTGTGTTCCGCAGCCCCTCCGGGCTGCGATTTCCTCGCTCACACGCCCTACGGGCCCGTCGCTGCGGGCGGCCGGTCGGCCTTGCGGTCGCTAAGCGACCGTTTCAGCGTCCCCCAGGCTTGTTGCGCGTGGCCTTGCGGGCCTTCGGCCCGAGCCAGCGCATCGCACAAGGCCTGCTCTTTCCGCCCCAACACTCATCTTGCCCTGAGAGCCTCGCAGGATTAGGCGCAAACCATGCACTTCACCCGCCTGCCCCACCCCTCGCCCACGCCCGATGCCGCCCGCGATGCGTTGATCGCCGATCCCGGGTTCGGGACGGTGTTCACCGATCACATGGTGCTAATCGACTATGACGAGGCGCTCGGAGGGTGGCAGACCCCCACGATTGGCCCGCGCCAGCCCATCCCGCTCGATCCGGCGGCGAGCGTGCTTCACTACGCGCAGGAAATCTTCGAGGGCATGAAGGCCTATGCCCATGCCGATGGCGGCCTTGCGCTGTTCCGGCCCGAGGCCAACGCCCGCCGCTTCAACGCCAGCGCGCGGCGCATGGCGATGCCCGAGATCCCCGAGGAGCTGTTCCTCGCCGCGGTGCGCGAGGCGGTCCGCACCGACGCTGCATGGCTCCCGCCGATTGCCGGCGGATCGCTCTACATCCGCCCCTTCATGTTCGCGTCCGAGGCCTTCCTCGGCGTGCGTCCGGCGCGGCAATACAAGTTCGTCGTGATCCTGAGCGCGGCCGGAAACTACTTCAAGAAGGGCGTGAACCCGGTCAAGATCTGGGTCGCGCAGGGCTACACCCGCGCAGCCCCGGGCGGAACCGGCGCGGCCAAGACCGGCGGCAACTACGCCGCCAGCCTCGTCCCCCAGGCCGAAGCCATCGCCAAGGGCTGCGACCAAGTGGTGTTCCTCGATGCGACCGAGCACAAGTGGGTCGAGGAACTGGGCGGCATGAACCTATTCTTCGTGCGGTCGGACGGAAGCGTCATCACCCCGCCGCTGACCGGTACGATCCTGCCAGGCATCACCCGCGACTCGCTGATCGCGATGCTGCGCGAGGAGGGCCTCGAGGTGCGCGAGGAGCCTTACAGCATCGACCAGTGGCGCGAGGAGGCGGAGAGCGGCCTGCTGCTCGAGACAATGGCCTGCGGCACCGCGGCGGTCGTCACCCCGGTGGGCACCGTCGCCTCGCCCGAGGGCGAATTCCAGATCGGCGCAGGCGGCATCGGCCAGATGACCGCCAAGATGCGAGAGCGGCTGGTGGGGGTGCAGAACGGGCGGATTGCGGACACGCATGGCTGGGTGATGCGGGTTTAAGGGATGACCGATCCATTCCGCGAACCCTGGTGGCGCGAGGGCTGGACTTTGGTACTGCTTTTGCTCCTCGGCGTTGGCGGCGCCTTTTGGCTGATCGACCGACAGTTCGCTAACCTCCGCGCGCAGGAGCCCGAGATCATCTACGGCACGATCATCGGCGAAGGGTTCTTCCCCGAACAGAGGGTGGTTCGAAGAAATGACCGTGTCCTCGTCCGCTTCGCTGACGGGAGCAGCAGAACGTTCCTTTACGCCATGCGTGACATGAAGGGATGCGCAATCGGCAGCAAAGTGGCGATCGAGAAGCGCGGGATGAATGTCACCCTCGCCAGCCCCGCCTGCCCCCGCTGAGAGCCTATAATGGAGGATCAGCTAATCCAAGTCGCCGCGCTCTATAAGTTCGCGCCCTTCGCCGACCCAGAAGCCTTTCGCGCGCCGCTGCTCGCCGCCTGCGAGAATGCGGGCATCAAGGGCACGCTGCTGCTGGCGCGCGAGGGGATCAACGGGACCATCGCTGGCCCGCCCGAAGTGCTGGAGGCGGTGCTCGCCGCGATCCGCGCGCTGCCCGATTGTGCCGACCTCGAGGTCAAGTTCTCCGACGCGCCCACAATGCCCTTCCACCGCATGAAGGTGCGCGTAAAGCGCGAGATCGTCACGATGGGCGAACCCGACATCGACCCAGCGCTGTCGGCAGGCCACTATGTCGACGCGCAGGATTGGAACGCGCTGATCGCGGACCCCGACACGCTCGTGATCGACACCCGCAATGATTACGAAGTCGCCGTCGGCACCTTTACCGGAGCGGTGGACCCCGCAACACCATCCTTCCGCGACTTTCCCGCATGGTTCCGCACCCATCGCGATGAATTGCTCGCGGGCAAAACAAAGGTCGCGATGTTCTGCACCGGCGGCATCCGCTGCGAGAAATCGACCGCCTTCCTGCGCGCTGAGGGCGTGGAAGAGGTCTACCACCTCAAGGGCGGCATTCTGAAATATCTCGAAGAGGTGCCAGAGGCGCAAAGCCTGTGGCAAGGCGAATGCTTCGTGTTCGATGAACGGACCAGCCTGCGCCACGGCCTCGAACAAGGCACCTTCCAGCTGTGCCGTGCGTGCCGCCGCCCGCTCGATGAGGCAGCGCTCGCCCATCCGGATTACGAGGACGGGGTGAGCTGCCCTGCCTGCATCCACGAACGCACGCCCGAACAACGCGCAGGCTACGCCGAACGCCAAAGGCAGGAGGCGCTCGCCCGCGCGCGCGGCGAATTGCACGTGGGCGCTGTGCGGCCGCCGCCGCAACCGTGTGCGCGCGCTTTAAAACGGGGGCGACCCTATATTCCTTCCGCCGCTGCCCCTATGCAATGCGGGCGCGCATGGCGCTGTGGGCGGCGGGGATCGCGGTAGAATTGCGCGAGGTGAAGCTGGCGGCCAAACCGCCCGAGCTTCTCGCTGCCTCCCCCAGGGCGACCGTGCCGGTGCTGGTGCTGGAGGATGGCCCGAAACCTGTCACCCTGATCGACGAGAGCCTCGATATCATGCGCTGGGCGCTGGGGCAGCATGATCCCGAGGGCTGGCTGGACGGCGATGATCCGGCCCTGATCGCGATCAACGACGGGCCATTCAAGCATCATCTCGACCGGGCGAAGTATCCGGGCCGGTATGATGAAGGCGGCATCGACCACCGTGCTGCCGCGCTGGCCTTGCTGCAACCGCTCGAGGTGCGGCTCGCAGGCGCGCCGTTCCTACGCGGTACGGCGCGCGGGCTTGCCGATATCGCGATCTTCCCCTTCATCCGCCAGTTTGCCGCGATCGATCCCGAATGGTTTGCGCTGCTGCCATTGCCGGGCGTGCAGGGCTGGTTGGAGGCGCTTGCCGGGTCAGAGCTGTTTGCGGCAGTCATGGGCAAATACGCCCCGTGGCGCGCAGGCGATCAACCGGTGCGCTTCGGGCGCTAACCCCCCAGCCCCTCCCGGAACGCATCGACCAGCCAGCTTGCCGCAGGACCCAATCGCGTGTCCCTGCGCCACAGCGCAGAAAGCCGATACTGCGCCCCCGGCTTTTCGGGCAGGTCGAGCTCGACCAGCGCGCCGCTCGCCAGATCGCCTGCGACCATCGCGCGCGGCATATTGCCCCAGCCCAGCCCCTCCTTCAGCAGCGAGTGCTTGGCACCCAGATCCCCCAGCCGCCAGGTGAGCGGGGAGAGCACCGAGAACTCGCGCCCCTCGGTCAAGGGCGAGCGGTCGGTCAGCACCAGTTGCAGATGGCGGCGGCTTTCGCCCGGAGCGATGCCGAGGCGGGCCAGCGGGTGTGAGGGCGCCGCAACAGGGATGAGGTCGATCTCGCCCACCGCCTGCCGCTCAAGCGCGGGATGATCGCCGGGCACAGGGCCAGCGATGCCAAGGTCGCTCCCGCCGTCGATCACGCAGGCCGCGACCGCGCCCAGCCCCTCGATCCGCAAGGTCAGCGCGCAGGTCGGGAACATCCGCCGGAATTCGCCGAGCACATGGGCGGTGACCTCGCCCGGCACCATCACGTCGACCACCAGCGTCAGCGACGGCTCCTGCCCCGCATGGAGCGAGCGTGCTTTGGCCAGCAGCGCATCGACCGTGTCGGCCGCTTGCCGCGCTTCGGCCAGCAGGCCCTCGCCCGCCAGCGTCAGCACCGGACGGCGTGATCCCTCACGGTCGAACAGCGAAAGGCCGAGCTGCGCCTCCAACTGCGCAATGCCGTAGGACACCGCCGATACCGCACGGCCCATAGCCTTGGCCGCGCCGCCGAAGCTGGCGTGTTCGGCAACGGCGATGAAGATGCGCAGCTGGTCGAGCGTGGGGTCGCCGAGTTTCATGCCGCACATGTTCAGATAATCCGAACATCTTGGCAAGTTTTATCGCACTTATCCTGACCCCGCCAGTGCCCTATCTCCGCTTCAACCAAACAGGAGACACGCCATGATCGAACTGCGTCCCTTCAACACTCTGGGCGGTGCCAACCACGGCTGGCTCGATGCGCACCATCATTTCTCGTTTGCCGGTTACCACGATCCGGCGCGCGTCCACTGGGGCGCGCTGCGGGTCTGGAACGATGACGCCATCGCGGCCAAGTCGGGCTTCCCCGCCCACCCGCACAGCGACATGGAGATCATCACCTATGTCCGCGCCGGCGCGATCACGCACCGCGACTCGATGGGCAACGAAGGCCGCACCGAAGCGGGCGATGTGCAGGTGATGAGCGCCGGGAGCGGGGTCACCCACTCGGAATTCAACCTCGAGGACGAGGAAACCCGGATCTTCCAGATCTGGATCATCCCCGATGAGCGCGGTGGCCAGCCCGGTTGGGGCGCACGCGCGTTTCCCAAGGATGACCGTGCGGGCAGCTTCGTGCCGCTGGCGAGCGGCCTCGCCAATGACGATGACGCGCTCAAGATCCGGGCCGATGCCCGGGTGCTGGGCGCCACGATCAAGGCGGGGACAAGCGTGACCTACACGCCGCGCTCGGCCGACCGCCACCTCTACCTCGTGCCTGCCACTGGCAAGGTGCGGATCGAGGATGTCGAGAGCGCCAAAGGAGTAGAAGCTGGTGCCCGCGATGGTGTGGCGATCACGCAGATCGAATCCATCACCATCACCGCGCTCGAAGACAGCGAGGTCGTGCTGGTCGACGCGGCGTGAGCCACTTCTCCCCCTCCCGCTTGCGGGAGGGGGTCGGGGGG
The DNA here is from genome assembly GCA_031408395.1 of Sphingomonadales bacterium. GTDB lineage: Bacteria > Pseudomonadota > Alphaproteobacteria > Sphingomonadales > Sphingomonadaceae > Erythrobacter. The sequence continues at coordinate 21,342 of JANNWO010000031.1, forward strand.
TGGGCATATCGCCGCCAGACCTTCACGCGCCCACCCCCAACCCCTCCCGCAAGCGGGAGGGGAGTTTTCTCCTCCTTCTTCACCACGAAAGAACCCCACCATGAGCAACATCCTCTACATCACCGCCAGCATCCGCAGCGACACCGATTCTATCTCGCGCGGGCTCGGCCAGCGCCTTGTCGAGGGCCTTGCGGCCAAGTCGGGCGCGAGCGTCACCACCCGCGATCTGGCTGCGGGCGACATCCCCTATGTCAACGCCGAGCGTTTCGCTGCTAACCTCACGCCGGTCGCCGATCGCACCCCCGAGCAAGCCGAGCTTGCCGCCTATGCGGACACGCTGATCGCCGAGCTTCAGGCTGCCGACACCATCGTGATCGCGTCGCCGGTCTACAATTTCGGTCCGCCCGCGACGCTCAAAGCCTGGGCCGATCTCGTCGCCCGCGTCGGCACCACCTTCCGCTACACCGCCACCGGCCCCGAGGGGCTGTTGACGGGCAGACGCGCCTATCTCGCCATCGCCAGCGGCGGCACGCCGGTTGGCAGCGACACGGATTTCATGACCCGCTGGCTGACTGTCTTCCTCGGCTTCCTCGGCATCACCGATGTCGAGATCGTCGCGGCGGACGGGATCATGGGCGATGGCGGCGAAGCGAAGATCGCTGCCGCGCAGGATGCAGCTGCAAAGCTGGCGGCATAAAAATTACCCCCTCCTGTCATGCAGGAGGGGGAGTTGCTTCCGATCTGAGTGCTTGACATACGATGCAGTGTATTAATATGGTAATACACCTAACCCCTTCTCCGGCATTGGATGATCCAGCAATGATGAACGGAATTTCCGCCGCAATCGGCCTCATTGCGGCATTGGGCGGGTTTAGCGGGAGCGCAAACGCCTCCACTGCGCCGGTCTCAAAGGCTGAAGCCCAGAAGGTCGCGATTGAACGCGTTGTCAAAGAAGAGATGTCCGCGCGCGGTATACCTGGGCTCCAGATAACCATAGTACGACACGATAAGATCGTATTCGCCGGCGCATACGGCATGGCCAACATCGCGGCCGCGACGCCCGTCACAGACAGAACCGTTTTTTCATTCAACTCGATCAGCAAGGCATTTGCCGGTGTCGCGGCGATGCAACTTGTCGAGGCCGGGAAATTGGATCTCGATGCACCGATAGCAGTGTATCTCAAGGACCTTCCGGTCTTATGGCGAGGCATTACCGTCCGGCAGGTGATGACCCATATCTCCGGCCTACCCGAAATCGTAGATGACAATATGCGGCTGCTCGATGGCGCCGAACCAGATGCCGCGTGGGCACAGGTTCAGGAACTGCCGGTACTTTTCCCCGCAGGGACGAAATTTGACTACACCCAAACCAATTATGTTGTGATGGGGAAAATCATCGAGAACGTCACAGGTGGAACCTTCTCGGACTACGTGTAAAATCGGCAGTTCGACCGCGCCAATATGCAGACAGCACGATTTTCGGACATTGCGGCCACCAATGTCAAACCCGCTCCCAGTCCCAATCTCGCGTCTCTCTATACCTATCTGACATTGCTGACGAAGGGCACCGAGACCGTTGGTGTCGAACGCAGCGATATGCCGCTGAAACGACATGAACCTTTAACCGAAGATTTGCTCCCGGCGGGCGGCGTGCAGGCCACCGGTCAAGATCTGGCAAAGTGGGTTATCGCTCTACAGGATCGAAAAATTGTCAACAAAGGCAGCTTGGAACGGCTCTGGAAACCTCAAGCGCTGAACGATGGAAGCTATCGCGGCTTTACCTCCACGATCAATGGATACGGATTGGGCTGGCCGTCGATACGGCGCGTTCAGCATCCCGCGATTACGCTTATTCGCGGGGAACGCGCGGCTATCTTCATATATCCCGGCGACGGTCTAACGATTATCGTTCTGACCAACCTTTTGGGCGCGTCACCGCAGAAATTCATCGATAAGATCGCGTCAGTCTACATACCTGATCTGACCGCCGAAAAGTGATCTCAGGTTATCGCTCAATAACGCCGGGCGATGAAGTTATTGCGGCCAGCTTGCAAGCGGTCAGTGATAGGGGAGAATGGAAATTCCAGGCTCCCCTGAGGCCCGTCCAGACCCCCGCTAGATCGGTTTAGACCCCGGTTAGACCCCCTCTAGACCCCTGTTAGACCCCCTTCAAACAACGCAAATATCGGTGTTTCACGTGAAACATTGGGTCTTGGGGGGCTTATCAGGACTCCCGGGTGAGCTGCGGCTTGGAGATGGTGCGGCTCGGGCGGATGACGATAATCGCCACGCCCGCCAGCGCCAGCCCCCCGCCGACGATCAGCGGCCAGCCGATCTCGTCCCCGGTCAGCCATGCTCCAAAGGCGATGGTGAGCAGCGGGGTGAGGAGGGTGAGCGGCACGATCAGGTTCGCATCATAGCGCTGAAACAGCCGGAAATAGGCCGAATGCGCGCCGACCGAAACGATGACGCCGGCGAACAACACGCAGCCAGCTACGGCCCAAGGCGCCGCCGTAACCGCCTCAATTTGCCCGCTTTCCAGCAGCAGCGTGCCCGGCAGCATCACCCCCAGAGAGGCCAATCCTGCCCACGCCTGAAGCGTCACCGCGCCAACCTCCAGCCGCTTGACGAACACCGAGGCGAAAGCGCCGATGAATACGCCCGCAAAGGCAAAGCCAAGGCCCACCGGATCGTTGTTCCCCGAAGGCACACCAATTGCGAGGCCCACGCCGCCCAGCGCCAATGCCATGCCGAGCCCGCGCCGCCAGCGCACTTCCTCGCCCAGAAAGACGATCGCGAACAGCACCGTCAGCGGCGCGCCCGATAGGTTCACCACGCCGACCGCCGAGGGGCTGGCGGTCTGAAGTCCTACGAATTGCAGCCCGAAGCTCCCCCCGGTGATCGCAAAGCCGATCGCCAGCACCAGCGGCAGGCGCGCAGGCCGCTCGCGCAGCAGCAGCGGGAAAAGCACCGCCACCACCGTCGCGGAACGCAGCACAGTGTAGAACAGCGGCGGCACACCCAGCGTGCTCACCGCGATCTTGCTGACCACGATATTCATCGCCCAGGCGACATTGCAAAACAGCATGATGCCGAGCGCGGAGAGAGGCAGGCTCTTGGGCATCAGGGATCAGGCGGGCCGAATACCTTGTTGGCAACGTCCTGCGGCAATCCGTCACGAAGCTCCTCGCGCCACACGGTCGCCACCGCGTCGGACGGCGCGCGCCAGTCGCCCCTCGGGCTGAGAGCACCTGCTGAGGAGACCTTGGGCCCGTTGGGCAGCGCCGAACGCTTGAACTGCGAAAAGCCGAAGAACCGCGCGCAGAACTTGTCGAGCCAGCCGGCAATGGTGGCCAAATCGTAGGCGTTCTTGCGGCCGTCCGGGAAGCCCGCAGGCCACATCCCTACGCCCGCCTCTTTCCAGGCGTGCCACGCGAGGAACGCGACTTTGGAAGGCCGCTGGCCGAAGCGGATCACGTGGTGGAGGAAGAAGTCGTTGAGCTCATAGGGCCCGACAAGGCTCTCGGTCGATTGCACCTGCCCGTCCGCGCCGGGCGGTACCAGTTCGGGGCTGATCTCGGTGGCTAGCACATCGCTCAGCACCTCGCCGCAGGCATCGGTGAACTGGCCAGTCGCGATCACCCAGCGGATCAGATACTGGATCAGCGTCTTGGGAACGCCGGAGTTGACGCCGTAGTGGCTCATATGGTCGCCCACGCCGTAGGTGCACCAGCCCAGTGCCAGCTCGCTGAGGTCGCCTGTCCCGACCACGAAGCCCTTGTTCTGCCCGGCGAGGCGGAACAGGTAGTCGGTGCGCAGCCCCGCCTGAACGTTCTCGAAGGTCACGTCATGCACCGGCTCGCCCTGTGCGAAGGGGTGTCCGATATCCTCAAGCATCTTGGCCGCCGCTGGCCGAATGTCGATCTCGCCGGCGGTGATTGCGAGCGCCTCCATCAGACGGTGCGCGTTGGCCTTGGTGCCTTCCGAGGTGCCGAAACCGGGCATGGTGTAGCCTCGGATCGCCGTGCGCGGCATCCCGAGCCGGTCGCAGGCCTTGGCCGCGACGATCAGCGCGTGGGTGCTGTCGAGCCCGCCGGAAATGCCGATAATCAGGGACTTGGCGCCGGTCGATTCGATCCGCCGCATCAGCGCATCGACCTGGATGTTGAACGCCTCGTAGCAATCCTCGTCGAGCTTCTCGGGCCGGTCGGGGACGAAGGGGAAGCGCGCCAGCGGGCGGACGAGGCCAATATCGCCCTCGGAATAGGCGTGATCGAATACGATCCTGCGGTAGGTGTCCGCAGGGTTCCCCGCCCATTCGGCGGCGTCGGCGAAGGTCTGGTTGCGCATGCGTTCTGCCGAAAGGCGCTCGGTATCGATATCGACGATGGTAAGCTCACCAGCACGGTCGAAGCGTTCACTCTGGGCAAGCAGCGTGCTCATCTCGTAGATGACGCCCTGCCCATCCCAGGCGAGGTCAGTGGTGCTCTCGCCGTGCCCGCTGGCCGAATAGACATAGGCGGCGATGGCGCGGCTGGCAGACGAGCGGCAGTGCAGGTTGCGGTCATCCGCGCGCCCGATGGTGACGGGCGAGGCCGAAAGGTTGCACAGGATCAACGCGCCTGCGAGCGCGGCAGTCATCCCCGGCGGGATCGGAGCCCAGAAGTCCTCGCAGATCTCGACCCCGAAGCGGAAGCCCGGAAGGTTGGCGGCGGCAAAGACGAGGTCGGTGCCGAACGGCACTTCCTCGCCTGCGACGCCTATCCACAGGTCGGTGCAGCCGCGCCCGTGGGCGAAGTAGCGCTTCTCGTAAAACTCGCGGTAATTGGGCAGGAAGCTCTTGGGCACCACGCCTAGGATCTGCCCATGCGCGATCACCACCGCGCAGTTGTAGAGCTTGTCGCTCCGCCGCAACGGCGCGCCCAGCACCAGCACCGGATGCAGGTCGGCAGAGGCGGCGACCACTTCGGCGATGGCCTGCTCGGCCCGCTCGATCAGCGCGTTCTGAAGGATCAGATCGTCGATGGCGTAGGACGACAGCGTCAGCTCGGGAAAGACCACGAGGTCGACGTTCGCCTCATGCGCCTTTCGCGCCTCGGACAGCACACCGGCGGTGTTGTAGGCGACATCGGCGGTGCGACTGGAGGGGGTCGCGCAGGCGACGCGCACGAAGCCGTGCTCGTGGCAATCGAAGAAGGGGTGGGCCTCGGTCATTGCGCGTCGGGTCTCCTTGCTCGGGCGGCTGTAACGCGGGCGAAGGCCGCTGCCTAGGGTCCAGCCCTCAGCCCGTGTCGCTGCTCAGAAAGTCGCTCGCCGCGCCGCATTCTTCCAGAAAAGCAATCAGCCCGCGTTCGGCGCGGGTCAGCCAGCGAGTCTGGCGCGGCAGCTTGAGGCCCGCGCGCCACGCCTCCTGCCCCTCGATCCGCGCAATCACCGCCGGGTGGACATAGGACTTGCGCGCGATGGCCGGGGTGTTGCCGAGATGCTCGGCGACGTGTTCGAGCATCGCACCAAGCTTCACATGGCCATCGCCGGTCGCCAGCTTCTCGAAGGCGAGGTTGCTGGCGTGGAAGGTGCGGAAGTGCTTGGCGCTGAAGTCCTGCCTCATCGTCTCGCGCAGGTAGACATTGACGTCGCCCGAGGTGACGGGGCGCACCTCACCGGCGTCATCTTCGTAGCGGAACAGGTGATCGTCCTCCCCATCTGCAAGGAGCTCCATGCGCCGCACTGCCGCGGAAAGGTCCGCGTCCTCGACGGCGAACTCCTGTTCCTTCCCGCCTTTGCCGACGAAGTGGAGCTCCAGCTTGCGCTTGCCGACCTCGGCATGGTCGGTGCGCAAGGTGGTTGCGCCGTAACTCTCGTTGGCCTTGGCGTAGTGCTCGTTGCCGATGCGGATCGCCGAGAGGTCGAGCAACCGCACTACTGCCGCCAACGCCTTCTCGCGGGTGACGCTGCGCTGGGCTAGGTCCTCTTCGACGCGCTTGCGAACCAGGGGAAGCGCTTTCCGAAGATGGCGCAAGCATCGTATTTCGCGCTCTCGCGCTGGCTGCGGAAGTCAGGGTGGTAGCGATATTGCTTACGCCCCGCATCATCATGGCCGGTGGCGAGGATGTGGCCGTTGGGCGCCGGGCAGAACCACGCATCCCGGTAGGCAGGAGGGAGCGCGATGGCGCTCAAGCGCTTCTTCTCTTTTGCATCGCGGATCAGCGCGCCCGCGGGTTCGTAGTAGGCCCACCCCTTGCCCACGCGCCTGCGGGTGATGCCCGGCAGGGCGTCGTCAACATAGACCAGCTTTTCCATCGCCAAGGAAATGCGGCCGGGCCCTGCGATGTTCCACCTTGCGATAGGGCACCGGCCACGCCAGCTAGGCATTCACGACAGCGCGCGCTTTCCGTGCGCCCAAAGGAGACCTTCATGGCCGACGCCATCTACACCCCGCCCGCCGTCTGGAACGCCGACACCGTCTCGGGCGGGCGCTTCGCCACCATCAACCGCCCGACCGCAGGCGCGCGCGAGGACAAGGACCTCCCGGTTGGCGCTCACCCCTTCCAGCTCTACTCGCTGGCCACCCCCAACGGCGTGAAGGCAACCATCATGCTCGAGGAACTGCTCGAGGCGGGGCACACGGGGGCGGAATATGACGCGTGGACCATCAACATCGGTGATGGCGAGCAGTTCGGCAGCGGCTTTGTGGGCGTGAACCCCAATTCGAAGATCCCCGCTCTGCTCGACCGCAGCGGAGCCACGCCGTTCCGCATCTTTGAGAGCGGCGCGATCATCGTCCACTTGGCCGAGACATTCCGGATGTTCCTCCCCACCGATCCGGCCCACCGCGCCGAGGTGCTATCGTGGGTGTTCTGGCAGGTCGCCAGCGGCCCCTTCATGGGCGGCGGCTTCGGCCACTTCTACGCCTATGCGCCCGAGAAGTACGAATACCCGATCAACCGCTACGCGATGGAAACCAAGCGCATCTTCGACGTCGCCGACCGGCAGCTGGCGCAGAGCCGCTTCCTCGGCGGTGAGGAATACACCCTCGCTGACATCGCCAACTTCCCGTGGCTCGCGCCGTTCGTGGAGGGGAACATCTACAACGACGCCAAGACCTTCCTGTCGATCGACGAATACAAGAATGTCGCGCGCTGGGTCGGTGAGATCAACGCGAGGCCGGCGGTCAAGCGCGGGCGGATCGTCAACAAGGTGTGGGGCGATCCGGACACACAGCTCAAGGAACGCCACTCGGCCGACGACTTCGAAGGCAAGCGGCTGGAGGCCGGCCCACCGGTCTGAACCAGAGGGCGAAGGCGTGAAATTACGTGCCTTCGCCCCCTTCACAACCCGGTTTCAGCCGTTATAGAGCGTCGCCTGTGTTGGGGCGTAGCCAAGCGGTAAGGCACTGGTTTTTGGTACCGGCATGCGAAGGTTCGAATCCTTCCGCCCCAGCCAGCGATTTGTCCGACATTTCAGCGCGGCAAGCCGCCCTTGATACACCTCAGGCAAAATCGCTGGAAAACTTCTCGCCGCGCCTATGCCGCCGGGGCCCGCCTGCCTATCCGGGGCGGGTGACAGCACGGATCGACATCGGACGCGGGCCTGACGGGCAGATGATCGGCATCGATCTGCCAGAGCTGCTCGCCACGCGCCTGCTGGTGCAGGGCAATTCGGGCTCGGGAAAGTCGCACCTTTTGCGCCGCCTGCTCGAGGAATGCGCCGGGCAGGTCCAACAGATCATTATCGATCCCGAGGGCGACTTCGTGACCCTCGCCGATGCTTTTGGCCACGTGGTGATCGATGCCGCCGCCTATTCCCCGCGCGAGATCGAGGAGCTCGCCCTGCGCGTGCGCCAGCACCGCGCCTCGGTGGTGCTGGCCTTGGACGAGCTCGAGGTCGAGCAGCAGATCCGCTGCGCCGCGCTGTTCCTCACCGCGCTGTTCGATGCCCCTCGCGAGCACTGGTATCCCGCGCTGGTGGTGGTCGACGAGGCGCAGATGTTCGCTCCCGCCGCCGCCGGCGAGATGAACGACGAGGTGCGGCGCCTGACGCTGGCGGCGATGACCAACCTGATGTGCCGCGGCCGCAAGCGCGGGCTGGCGGGGATCGTCGCCACCCAGCGCCTCGCCAAGCTTGCCAAGAACGTCGCGGCAGAAGCCAGCAACTTCCTGATGGGACGCACTTTTCTCGATATCGACATGGCCCGCGCCGCCGATCTGCTGGGCATGGACCGGCGGCAGGCGGAGCGGATTCGCGACCTCCAGCGCGGACAGTTCCTCGGGCTCGGCCCGGCGATCAGCCGGCGGCCGGTGGCGGTCGATGTCGGCGCGGTGCAGACCTCCGGACGCGGGGGCGGACAAGGGCTGATCCCGCTTCCCGAGGCCACGGGGGGCGCCGGGATGGAGGCGCTGCTCACCGACCGCCTGACCGAGGCCGCCGCCCAGCCCCAATCCGTTCGCCGTGCCCCTCCGCCCCCGCCGCCAAGGGCCGCCGTGGAGGAAGCCATCGCGCTCGCCCCCGTGCTGCCGGAGCTCGTCCCTACAGCCGAGGCGGCGCCATCGTTGCCCCCGCCGCCGCCGCTTGCTTCCCCCCCGCCCCCGGCACAGTCCGACGGGGCAGAGAGCCTTGAGGGCATCGTGCGCGATCTCGCGCTGGCCGAGGGCGCGACCTTCCGGCCCGCCGCCGCGCTGTTCCGCGACTTCGCGATCCGCTGCCGCCAGCGCGGCATTGCTTCGGCCCATGTCGACCTTGCCCGCTTCCGCCGGATGTTCGCTTTTGCAATCAGCGGCTTGGACCGCCTCGCCCCCGGCGATCGCGAGGCGATTGCCCGCGCTGCCGAGGGTGCCGGGGACGATGTTCTGGCCCCCTATCTCGCGCTGCTTATCGCCGCCCACTGCGGCTCGGCGATGCCTGACGACGAGGAACTCGGCCGCCTCTACGGCAGCGCCTCCCCCAGCCGGGTGCGCCGCCTGCTCGACCATCTCGAGCGCCAGGGCCTGATCGTGGTGCGCGAGGATTTCGGCGGGGATCGCACGATCATCGTCCCCGCGATCCCGGCAGCCGCCTGAAGGCCCATGTTCCACGTGAAACATCGCCATTTTGCCGTTTTGGAGGGGGTCTAGAGGGGGTCTAACAGGGGTCTAACAGGGGTCTAGAGCGCGTTAACATGGCTCTGGCGCTCGCAAGACCGCCTCTAAAACGCAGCCCGTCGCGGCAGGGCTGCAATCCGCGCGCGGACCGATTATGCTGCCCTCCAGCCCTTACGGAGCCCGCCATGATCCTCCGCATCATCACCAAGCGCATCCACGACCTCGGCGGCGGCTTTACCGTCGGGCGGGTGCTGCCCTTTCCCACCCACCGGATGGTCGGGCCCTACATCTTCTTCGACCATATCGGCCCTGTCGAGCTTGCCCCCGGCATTCCCAAGAGCCTCGACGTGCGTCCGCACCCGCATATCGGGCTTGCGACCGTGACCTACCTGTTCGACGGCGCGATTACCCACCGCGACAGCACCCGCGTGCATCAGGAGATCCGCCCGGGCGAGGTCAACTGGATGATCGCAGGGCGCGGCATCACCCATTCCGAACGCTTCGAATATGCCCGCCAACACGGCGCGCTGATGCACGGTATTCAAGCTTGGGTCGCGCTGCCCGAGGACACCGAGGAGGCCGACCCAGCCTTCTCGCACCACGCAGGCGCCGACCTGCCGCAGTGGGACGAGCCGGGTCTGACCGGCCACTTGATTGCGGGCGAGATGGAGGGGATGCGCGCAGGCACCCCGGTGCACTCGCCGCAGTTCTATGCGCATTGGCAGATGCGCAGCGGCACCCGCCGCTTGCTGCCTGCCGAATACTCCGAACGCGCCGTGTTCGTCGCGAGCGGCAGCGTCGCGGTGGACGGCACGGTGGTCGAAGCAGGGTCAATGGCGGTGCTCGCGCCCGGCGGCGACGTGCCGCTGATCGCGCAGAGCGATGCGACCGTGATGGTGCTGGGCGGCGAGCCGATCGGCGAGCGGTTCATGTTCTGGAACTTCGTCCACTCGCGCAAGGACCGCATCGAACAGGCCGCCGAGGACTGGCGGCAAGGGCGCTTCACGCTCCCGCAGGAAGACAATGCCGAGTTTACCCCGCTTCCCGAATTCAAGGGCTTCTAAGGCGATGGGCGAGATCACCATTCGCTGCGAGGAACAGGGCCAAGCACCCGGTGTCAGGGGCCGCTACATCGCCGCCGTCGAAGGGCGTGAGGGCGAGGCCTACATCGCTTTCACCCATCGTGAAGCGGGCGTGATCAGCGCCGATCACACCATCGCGCCCGACAGCCTCAAAGGCTCAGGCGCGGCGTTCGCGCTCGTCGAATACCTCGTCGCCGATGCCCGTGCGCGGGGCTTCCGGGTGTTGCCGCTGTGCCCCTATGTCCGCGCGCAATACCGCAAGCACCCCGAATGGGCCGATGCCTTCACCGTCGGACCGGACTGGGAGCCGTAAGCCCATAGGACCGGGCGCGCCGCGATAGGTTGCATTTGACAATCCATTCCCGCTCTTTCAGGATAGTGGCTGAGAGGCTTTCGAGAGGGGATCAATCGATGCAAGCGCAAATTCTCGCGCCCGCCGCCGTGCTGGTGGTGTGGACGCTGATCGTGTTGTTGTGGGTGTTGGTAACGCGCAACGCGGCGTTCGGCAAAATGGGGATCACCCTGTCAAACCTTCCCGTCGGGGGGCGTTATCAGGATCGTGAAAGCGAGATGCCACAGCCGGTCAGCTGGAAATCACACAATTATTCCCACCTGATGGAACAGCCGACGATCTTCTATCCCGCCGTGGTGATCATCGCGATGATGGGTGCGGGCGGGATCGATGTGCTGCTGGCTTGGATTTACGTCGGCCTGCGGATCGTGCACTCGCTTTGGCAAGGGCTGATCAACACCATTCCGGTCCGGGTCACGCTGTTCTTGCTGAGCACCATTGCGCTGATCGCGCTGGCGGTGCGGGCGGTGATGGCGACGCTGCTGGCCGATCCTTCGGCGCTTCCTGCCTAAGTTGGCGGTTTAAGAGGACACGACAATGATCGGAATGGATATTCTTCAACCCGTCGTCGCGCTGCTGGCGTGGACGATGGTGATGTGGGTGTGGATGTATTCGACCCGCATCCCGGCGATGCTCAAGGCAGGGATGGATGCCAAGGAGATGGTCGGCACGACCGGTGCGTCCTTACGCGCGCAGCTGCCCGATAGCGTCAGCTGGAAGGCCGACAATTACAACCACTTGCACGAGGCTCCTACGCTCTTTTATGCGGTGGCGATCGTGCTCGCAATCATCGGTCAGGGCGACGGGCTGAATACCACAATCGCCTGGGTCTATGTTGGGCTACGAGTCGCGCACAGCGTTTTGCAGGCGACGGTCAACAAGGTGGCGATCCGCTTTGCGCTGTTCGCGCTGTCGTCATTGGTGCTTATGGCGCTGATCCTGCACGCGGGAATTGCGGTTTTCTAGATTGCGCTGGCCCACCCCCGGCCCCTCCCGCAAGCGGGAGGGGAGTTGGTTGCTCTTTTAGTCCCCATCCCGCTTGCGGGAGGGGTTAGGGGTGGGAACTTCTTACTCGGCCGCCACAGCCTCAAGCATCGCGTGCGCCCGCTCGGCGAGGTAACGCTCGCCGTCGAGCGCAGCCATGCAGCCCATGCCGGCTGCCGTCACCGCTTGGCGATAGACGTGATCGGTCACGTCGCCCGCTGCGAACACGCCGGGGATCGCGGTCTTGGGCGTGCCGGGGTCGGTGTGCAGGTAGCCTGCATCGTCCATCGCCAGCTTGCCCTTGAACAGCTCTGTCGCAGGCGCGTGGCCGATGGCAACGAAGGCCCCGTCAACCTCGAGCGTTGAGGCCTCGCCCGTCACCGTATCGGTCAGCGCAAGGTGATGGAGCATACCGGTCTCGCCCGCCTCGAAGCTGTCCACGCCCTTGTTCCACAGCACGGTGATCTTGGGATTGGCGAACAAGCGCTCCTGCAGGATCTTCTCGGCGCGCAGGGTATCGCGGCGGTGGATCAGGGTGACGTTGTCGGAATGGTTGGTGAGGTAGAGCGCTTCTTCGACCGCGGTGTTGCCGCCGCCGATCACCGCGACTTTCTTGCCGCGGTAGAAGAACCCGTCACAGGTCGCGCAGGCCGAAACGCCCTTGCCGCCCAGCGCCATCTCACCAGGAGCGCCGAGCCACTTGGCCTGCGCGCCGGTGCAGATCACCACGCAATCGGCGATGTATTCGTCGCCGCTGTCGCCAATCGCGCGGAACGGCGAGCCGTGTTCGAGATCGACCGAGACAATCGTGTCCCAGATCATGCGCGTGCCGACATGCTCGGCCTGCTTCTGCATTTCCTCCATCAGCCACGGGCCCTGCACCACGTCGCGGAAGCCCGGGTAGTTCTCGACATCGGTGGTGATGGTGAGCTGCCCGCCCGGCTGGAGGCCCTGCACCACGATCGGCTCGAGCATGGCGCGCGCGGCGTAGATCGCCGCGGAGTAGCCAGCCGGGCCGGAGCCGATGATGAGCATCTTGGTGGTGTGGGTAGCCATGGTGCGCGTGCCTCGGGTGATTATCAGGAGAGCGATATGGGCATTTCGGGCGCAATTGTCACGCCGTCAGCTTGGCTTTGAGACGCGCTTTTCTTGGGCCATCCACACCTAATATTGTGTCCATATAGCCATCAATCGAGCTGTGATCGCGTGTCACTTTCGCGATGTAAGTGTCCAGATATTCTGGCAGAACGCCCATCAGGTTGTGCAGCGCCTCGGGATCGATGGTGCCGTAATGGGCCTCCATCCGGGGGAGCGACTGGCGCTCGAGAATGGCGCGTGTGGGGGCATCGTTGGTGAGCAGGAACTCAGCCATGATATCGTCGCGGTGCACGCCGAGCGCATGGAGCAGCAGGCTCGCGGCCACCCCGGTGCGGTCCTTGCCAGCGAAGCAATGCAACAGGCTCCCGCCATCATTCTCGTCCAAAGCCTTGAAATAGCGGCTGAAGATGTCGATCATCGCGGGATTGACCGGCATCCGGGTATAGACCGCCAACATCCGTTCGCGCGCCTTTTGCGGGGTCATCTCGACCACCCCGCCGCCACCTTCATGCGGCGGCGAGTTGGTGGTTTCGCCATCATGGGCAAGCACTTGCGCGCTAAAGCTACCATGACGTCTGCATGGAAAACCTTCCCGCTCGCTGTTGCCCCTCAAGTCGATCACCGTCCGGATGTCGAGCGCGTGGATCAGATCGAGGTCCGTGTCCGAGGCTTCCATGTGCTGGCCAGATCGGAACAGCAGCCCGGTCTTCACCCGCCCCCCGCCAGAGGTCGCATAGCCGCCATAATCGCGCAGATTATGAATGCCTTGCGTCACATAGAACGGGCCAAAGCGGGCGGGGTTGGACGAAAGCCCGGGAGAATCGCTGGTCATCATGAACCTCCCTTACAGCGCCGCAAGGCAGGGGCAAGACAGGCTCTGGCGGCAGCCTAAGTGATGTTGCGAGGGGGCACGGCAGGCCCATGCCAACCGGCTTACGGTTAATCGGCATTATCCAACAACGACCTAAGCGACACCCCCAAGCATGGCCCACATCCTGATTGCCGATGACGACGAACTGATTGCCCAGCTGGCGAGCGAAGCGCTGATCGATGCAGGCCACGCCTGCGGCTGGGTCACCAGTGCGGCGGCCGCTTGGAAGTGCGTGCAGAACAAGCGCCCCGACGTCCTGCTGCTCGACCAGAGCATGCCCGGCGAATCCGGCCTCACCCTGCTGCGCCGCTTGCGCCGCTCGTCCGAGCTTTACGATCTGCCAGTGATCATGTTCACCGCGATGAACGGCGACGAGGATGTGTCCCAGGCGATCTATGCCGGCGCGCAGGACTTCCTCTCCAAGCCCTTCGAGGCCGGGGATCTTATCGCCCGCGTCAAGCGCCAGCTCATCTTGCGCGGCAATCGGCCGCGCCATCTCAACCTGCGGCAGGCGGTCTTCCTCGACCCGGTGCACGAGCACGAGCACGAGCATGAAATGGGCCGGCGCCGCCTAATTTGATCTTGTGCCGCAATTTTGCGAGCCGCGCCGTGAAACCACGGCGCTCGAAATCGCTTCAGGCAGCCGACGCGCGGGCTCCCTCGGTCTGTCCTGCAAGCAGCCCGCGCCCGATCACCTGCGCCTGAATCTCGGCAGCGCCTTCGAAGATGTTGAGGATGCGCGCATCGCACAGCACCCGGCTGATCGGGTATTCAAGCGCGTAGCCATTGCCGCCGTGGATCTGCACCGCGTTGTCGGCGGCGCTCCATGCGACGCGGGCGGCGAGCAATTTCGCCATCCCCGCTTCGATATCGCAGCGCTTGCCCGAATCCTTGGCGCGGGCGGCGGCATAGGTCAGCTCGCGTGCCATGACGATCTCGGCGGCCATAAGAGACAGTTTATCCGCAACCCTCGGGAAGGTCACCAGCGCCTCGCCGAACTGCTTGCGGCCCAGCGCATAGTCTAGCGCGAGGTCGAAGGCGTTCCACGCCACGCCGATCGCGCGCGCGGCGGTCTGGATGCGCGCGCCCTCAAAGGTGCGCATCAGCTGCTTGAAGCCCTGCCCTTGGCGGCCGCCCAGCAGGCCCTCGCCCGCCACCGCAAAGCCGTCGAGGCCCAGCGCATATTCCTTCATCCCGCGGTAGCCGAGCACTTCGATCTCGCTCCCGTCGATCCCGGCGTCGGGGAACGGCACGGCGTCAGTCCCGCGCGTTTTCTCGGCGAGCAACATCGAGAGGCCTGCATAGCCCGACTGCACGGGATCGGTGCGCACCAGCATGGTCATCAGGTCGGCGCGCGCGGCGTGGGTGATCCATGTCTTGGCCCCCGTCACCTGCCAGTTGCCGTCCGCGCGGCGCGCGGCGCGGGTGCGCACTGCGGCAAGGTCGGAACCTGTGTCGGGCTCGGTAAAAACAGCGGTCGGCAGGCACGATCCGTCGGCGATGCGCGGCAGCCAGCGCGCCTTTTGTTCAGCGGTGCCGTTCTCGCTGATCAGCTCGCCGGCGATCTCAGACCGCGTGCCGAGGCTCCCGGCGCAGATCCATCCGCGTGACAATTCCTCCGAAACCACCGCCATCGCCAGCTTGCCGAGGCCGAGGCCGCCATGCTCTTCAGGGATACACACGCCGAACACGCCGAGCGCCGACATCTCGGCGATGACGCTGTCGGGAATCAGCGCATCGGCAAGGTGCCACTGGTGCGCATGGGGCGTGATCGCGGCGGCCGTGAAGGCGCGCATCTGATCGCGCACGAGGTCCAGCGCCTCATCGTCAAGCGCTTCGCAAGGCCGCGCGCCCTCGGCCAGCAGCGCAGCCAAGGCGGCGCGGGTTTCGGGGGTGTTCCCTTCGGCAAGCAGCCGCGCGGCCGCCGGATGCGCGGCCAAGTCGCGCGCTTCGGCCCCGGTGCCGAAGGCGGCAGGGCGCACGACCTCGCTGGCGCTCATCGGCAGGCCGGATGCGATCTGCGCGAGGTATTCGCCAAAGCCGATCCGCAGGACCAGCGTTTCAACCTCGCCGAACCGTCCGGCGTGCTGCGCGCGCACCGCCCAGCCCAGCGTCGCCTCAAGCGCAGCGATGCTCGCCGCCAGCCACGCATATCCATGCACCCGGTGCTGCTCGCGGGTCAGCAGCACAGGATCGGGCACGCCGCCGGGCGCGACCACCCCTGCCACAGCCTGCCGCACCGCCTCGCCGTAATCCCGCGCCGCGCCAAGGCTGGCGCGCGCCACCGATATCCACTCGCTCATCAAGCCGTGCTAGCAGAGGTGAGGGGCCCGCGCGAACCCGCAAATTCTCAGGGCGTTCGCCCGATTGTGGCCCGCGGGATACACCCCGACCCCCATCACCCGATTGTAACGAAAACTACGCACAATGACCACTTACCACTCAAACCCCTCAGCGTAATACCGAGGAGACGGAGCCCCGAACGGGCCCGCCAATCGTCTACGGGGCAGACGGACAAAGGGCGAAAAAGCCCAGATATCTGACCTCGCGCAGGAAGGACCGACAGAATCCGTTTTCGGGGAGAGCAACAGGCTCCCTGAATACGGCGCACCTGGCGACGACGGCATGGCCCGGTCCGCCCGAAGCGGCGGCGGCCCTGTCCCGGCCACACCTACGCGAGGACATATCATGCGTTCCACGAAGCTCTCTCTCCGTTCGTCATCGCTTCCCGCACTCGCTGCCGCGCTGCTGGTCTCCGGGCTCGTCCCGGCGGTCGCGCATGCTGACGAAAGCCTTGCCGAAGATGCCGTAGTTGCGGAAGAACCCGCCGAAGCACCCGCCGAGGCGATCGTCGTCACCGGTTCGCGCATCGCGCTCGACGGAGTGACCGAATCGGCCAGCCCGATCACCGTGGTGACCTCAGAGGCAATCCAGACGAGCGGCCAGGCCGACCTTGCGACCCAGCTTCGTACCATTCCGGCGCTGCAAGGCTCGCTGCCGGGGATCGATTCGGTCAATCAGGCCGCCGCGGGCGATAGCTCCGACCTTGGCCTCAGCCTTCTCAACCTGCGCCAGCTCGGCTCGGTACGAACCCTCGTACTCGAAGACGGACGACGTCACGTTCCCGGCACCGGCGGCTCGGCCGCGGTCGACATCAGCGCGATCCCTCAGGGACGCATCAAGAGCGTGGAAGTGCTAACGGGCGGCGCTTCGTCGATCTACGGCGCGGACGCAGTGACCGGGGTGGTCAACTTCACCTTGCGCTCGGGCCGTGACTTCGACGGGCTCGAATTCAACGTTCAGGGCGGTATTTCCGGCCAGGGCGATTCTGAGAACTACTCGGCCAGCCTCGCTGGCGGCGGCGAGTTTGCAGACGGGCGCGGCAGCGCGGTGTTCTCGGTCGATTACAGCAAGCAGAAGTCGCTGGTCGCTTCCGAGCGCAGCTTTGCGGGCACCGGATTGTTCGGCCTCGGCTTTGCCAATGACGCGATCTTCAACCTCCTCGGCCTCACGGACGGCGACTTCGGCCTGCCCGCGGGCCAGCGCCCTTCGCAGGCCTTTTATCCCAATGTCACTCTGCCGGTCTCGAGCCGCTTCGGGATCATCGCGATCGACAACGGCTTTGCCAGTGCCTTCGATGCGGTCAACGGAATCAACCCCGATGGGTCCGTGCCGCGCCTTCCCGGCACCAACATCCCGATCGCTCAGGTGTTCGACGGCACCACGTTGCGCGCCTTCAACCCGGGCACCTTCGTCGATCCCTTCAGCGCCTCGGGCGGGGACGGGATCGGCGCCAACGTCAACGAACTGATCATCCCCGAGATCGAGCAGCTCGTGTTCTCGGCCGGTGCCGATTTCGAAGTCACGCCCGGCGTCGAAGCCTTCTTCGAGGGCAAGTTTGCCTTCACCAACGGCGTCGATGCGACCGGCACCCCGTTCAACGATGATATTCCGATCCGCCTCGACAACCCCTTCATTCCGGCGGGGCTGCGCAGCCAGATCACCACGCTCCAGGGCCTCGGCCAGAGCCCGGTCATCTCCGTCTCGCGCGACATCTTGGACATCGACGTGCTGCCGACCGAGGAGACCGAGCGCACGACGATCCGCTTCGTCACAGGTCTTCGCGGCGAGTTCGACAAGCTCGGCTGGAAGTGGGAACTGTCCTACAACTACGGCCGCACCGAAGTGGAATCGGTGTTCAGGAACACCCGCCTCGATGACCGCTACTTCTACGCGATCGATGCGGTCGGGCTGACTGCCGGCAACCTCGCTGCCTTCCGCGCCAACAACCGCACGGTGAGCGCAGTGCGCGGCGGACAGAGCGTCCAGATCAACCCGGGCACGGCGCAGGTCGGCGACATCATCTGCCGCTCGGAACTCGACGGCACGGCGCCCGGCGTCTCGCCCTTCCCGCGCCCGCCGCGCAACCCCGACGGCACGGGCCGGGCAGTCAGCTTCACCCCGCGCACCGGGGTGTGTGCGCCGATCAACATCTTCGGGCCGGACTCGATCAACGGCGCCGGCGCGGATTTCGCCTTCGTCGACATTACCAACTCGACGATCCTCACCCAGCAGCAGCTGCTTGCAACAATGTCGGGCGACACGGCTGAGTTCTTCGAGCTGCCCGGCGGCCCGATCGGCTTTGCGGCGGGCTTCGAATACCGCAAGGACACATCGCTGTTCACGCCCTCGCCGCTGCAGAACTCGCCCGGCATCACCAGCGGCGTGATTTCGAGCGGCTCGCCGGTCCGGCCTTCGCCCGACCTGAGCTTCCAGGACCCTTCGATCGAAGTCTATGAAGGCTTCGGCGAATTGCGCGCACCCCTCCTCGCCGACATGAAGTTCGTCGAACTGCTCGAAGTGAACGGCGCGATCCGCTATTCGGATTACAACACCATCGGCACGACCCTCGCCTGGACGGCAGGTGGCCGGTACAAGCCGATCGACACGCTCACCATTCGCGGCACCTATTCGGTCGCAGTGCGTGCGCCCAACCTCGCCGAGCTGTTCGGTCCTGTTCGCGCGGCGACCATCGCCCTGCTGGCCGACCCCTGCGCAGATGCGAACATCGGCTCGGGTACTTCGTTCCGTCGGGCAAACTGCCTGACCTTTGTGGCGGCCGGTTTCAACCCCGCCAACTTCGGCTCGGCCTTCCGTCCGGGCACCACGGGCGGCAACCCGAACCTGCAGGAAGAAGAGGCCAAGACCTTTACCGCCGGCTTCGTGTGGCAGCCGCGCGGGATT
>JANNWO010000032.1:0-3930 GCA_031408395.1 Sphingomonadales bacterium
CCCGCTCTATCTCTGCAACAAGGCGGTGCAGCCCAACACCGATCTTGAGGTGACCGACAAGTACACCGGCGAGGTCGCCTTCCGTACCGCGATGGCGACGCCCGATGTGATCGAGGAAGCCATCGCAGGCGCCGTGCGCGCGGCCGAGCCGATGGCGCGGCTAGCCTCCTACGAGAAGCAGGACGTGCTGATGCACTGCGTCGCGCGCTTCAAGGAACGCTTTGACGAACTCGCCTATGCGCTGTGCGTCGAAGCGGGCAAGCCGATCAAGGATAGCGAGGGCGAGGTCAGCCGCCTGATCGACACCTTCCGCATCGCCGCCGAAGAAGCGGTTAGGAACTACGGCGAGGTCCAGCCGCTCGACATTTCCCCGCGCGCCAAGGGCTATCAGGGCATGTGGAAGCGCGTGCCCATCGGTCCATGCAGTTTCATCAGCCCCTTCAACTTCCCGCTGAACCTCGCCGCGCACAAGATCGCGCCCGCGATTGCAATGGGCTGTCCTTTCGTCATGAAGCCCGCCTCCAAGACGCCTTTAGGCGCGATCATCATGGGAGAGGTGCTGGCCGAATGCGACATTCTGCCCGAGGGCGCTTTCTCGATCCTCCCCGCGCACCGCGAAGGGGCGGATATGTTCACGCAGGACGAGCGGCTGAAGCTGCTAAGCTTCACCGGATCGCCGGGTGTGGGCTGGGACCTGAAGGCCAAGGCGGGCAAGAAGAAGGTCGTGCTCGAACTTGGCGGCAATGCGGCGGTGATCGTCGACAAGGACGCCGACCTTGCCGATGCGCTGGAACGCGTGATCTTCGGCGCCTTCTACCAGTCGGGCCAGTCGTGCATCGGGGTGCAGCGCATTCTCATCCACGACGAGGTGTATGACCGCTTCAGGACGATGCTGGTCGAGCGAGCAGGCAAGCTGGTCGCGGGCGATCCCAAGGACCGCGACACCTTCATCGGCCCGATGATCTCGAACGGAGAGGCCAAGCGGCTGAAGGGCTGGATCGACGAGGCGGTGGAAGCCGGCGCGACCCTGCTGTGCGGCGGCGGCCTCAGCCGCGGCAACATGCTCGAAGCGACCCTGCTCGAAAACGTGCCGGATGATGCCAAGGCGAAAAACGAGGAAGCCTTCGGGCCGCTCGCCATCCTGCAACGCTTCACGCATTTCGATGCGGCGCTGGAGGAGGTCAACAACTCCAAGTTCGGCCTGCAGGCGGGCATCTTCACCCGCGACCTGTTCCAGATGTTCGACGCATGGGACCGGCTCGACGTCGGCGGCGTCGTGATCAACGATGTGCCCAGCTACCGGGTCGATAACATGCCCTATGGCGGGGTGAAGGACTCAGGCCTCGGCCGCGAAGGCATCCGCTTCGCGATGGAGGACATGAGCGAGATCCGGAATTTGGTGATCCGGCGGACTTAGGCACTTTCGTCTCCCCGGCTCGGGGGCCGGGGAGACGAGGAGAGCGCCAGTCACCGATCCTCGAGCAACAACAAGACCGCCGTAACCTCCAGCCGCTCCATCACGCCGAAGTGGTGGTCGACCTTGGTGATGCTCGCATCGGCGACGAGCTGGCCGGGCAGGGCGAATTCGTGATCGGGCAGTCGCTCGATCAGCGCCTCGCCCGCTGCGACCGCGTCCGCGCCGCAGAACTCCAGCACCACTTCATGCCGGGTTCCGGCAAAGGTGATCGAGGCCCAGGCCTTCTCCTCATGGACGAGGACCGTGCCGGGCCCGCCGGTGAGCTGCATCAGCGCCGCGCGCACCCGGTCGCTAAGCGTACGGCGGGGACGTGAGGCGGCGATACGAGCGCGGGTCGGGGCGGATTTGATCTCGAGCTGACCGAAATCGGCGAAAATGTGGGCGAACGGATCGCGCAGGCTTTCAGTGAGCATCATGCCATCTCCCTCATGTCGATGGACGCGCCATCGGTGTAGCCCTGCATCCAGGCGCGGGTGCGCATTTCGGTGTCGCGGCGCGGGGTGCGGCCCATGCGCAGGTCGAGTACGAAGCGCGGGTCGTGGGCGGCGAGCCGCCCGAACTTGGTGGCGGGCATGGCGTGCTCGCGCAGGAAGGTTTCGATGGTCCGAAGCAGCATGGTTTGCGTCCCTGTTGGTGCTTAAAGGATGGGTGGGCAGTGGTGTTAAGCATCTGGCGAATCGCCCGATGTTCCTGATATGTCTCAAGAGATTTCCTACTTGTCTAGGATAAATCCTTCATGTAGGATGTTTCCATGAAAGAATCTCTGCAAAGCCCCCGTCAGACCCTCGCTGGACCGCGCGCCCGCCTGCTCGCATTGTCGCAGGAGCGAGGCGTGAGCCTTGCTGCGCTGTCAGAGTTGCTCGATCGTAATTCTTCGTATCTGCAGCAATTCATTCGCAAAGGCTCACCCCGCAAGCTCGAGGAACAAGACCGCGCGACGCTGGCGCGCTTCCTGGGGGTAGGGGAGGAGGAGTTGCGCGAGGCACAGGAAAATTCCTACGCAAAGCCCCTCAGGCAGCGCGAATCGGGCGAGTGGGTCGAAGTGCCGCGACTCGACCTTGGCGCTTCGGCGGGGCCGGGTCGCATCGCAGGCGGCGAAGAGGCCTTCGACACCTTCCGCTTCTCGCGCCGCTGGCTCGAGGAGCAGGGCCTTGCCCGCGCGAGCCTGTCAGCGATCCGGGTCGAGGGGGATTCGATGGAGCCACTGCTCAACGACGGCGACGAGATCCTCGTCGACCGAGCGCCCCGCGCCTTTCGCGACGGCATCCACGTGGTGCGCCTCGGCGACACACTGATGGTGAAGCGCGTCGCGAGCGCCGGGGCGGGGCGGGTGGCTTTGTTGTCGCAGAACTTCGCCTACCCCCCGGTGGAGGTGGCGGCGGATGAGGTCGAGATCATCGGCCGGGTTGTTTGGAAGGGGGGGCGGGTGTGATGGCGCGGAGCCTGACGTCGCAGGACCTGTTCGCGATTCTCTCGCAGCGCGCGCCTGAACTGAGCACCCGACTTGGCGGGCGTGTTGGGACGTTCAAACGCCAGACCGGCCCGGTTCCGGCGGTTCACATCCACTGCGAGGACGTGACGGTCAAATGCTGCATGGAGCGGGACGGAAGAAGTCTCCTCTTGGACATTGTCTTCCCCTGCGCCCGGTTCGGCACGCATCGACCTGATGTATGCGAAACGGATCCCAGCCTGCTCTTGGAAGTGCTCAAACATGGCTTCCACCTCGACCCGCCGCCTGCCACGCTCTTGCGCAGGGAGATCGGGGTGATTGTTGATGCGCTCGATGTCCAGTTCACTGCCCTGTTCGAAACACTCGAGTTCCTTGCCGCCAATCTCCTGTTCGACCAGCATCGGCGTGATCTCGCTGCCGCATATGCCTCAGGCTACAGAAGCGGCTATACCTACGTCTATTCCGGGCGCACGTCCGACTGACTTGAAAGATCGAAGTGTGCCTGTCAGATCGGGCCCATGACCGACACCCCCAAGCCGCTCCCCCCCATGCGCGCCGCCATCATCCCCGTGACGCCGCTCCAGCAGAATTGCTCGCTGATCTGGTGCACCAAGACCATGAAAGGCGCGCTGGTCGATCCGGGCGGGGATCTCGACAAGCTCAAGGAAGGCGTCGCCAAGGCGGGCGTCACGCTCGAAAAGCTGCTCGTCACCCACGGGCATCTCGACCATTGCGGGCAGGCCGGGATGCTCGCCGAGGAGCTGGGGCTGGAAATCGAAGGCCCGCACGAGGATGACCGCTTCTGGATCGACCAATTGGACGATGACGGCCCGCGCTGGGGGATGGTGGCGAAGAGCTTCACCCCGACCCGCTGGCTCAAGCAGGGCGACACGGTGACGGTGGGCGAGTTGACGCTCGACGTGATCCACTGCCCCGGCCACACGCCGGGCCACGTGGTGTTTTACCACGCGCCCAGCCGCTTCGCGGTCGTCGGCGATGTCTT
>JANNWO010000033.1:0-14747 GCA_031408395.1 Sphingomonadales bacterium
TATGTTGGCGCAAAGGGAGCCTTGCAGCCATGAAGATCCTCGGCCTGCTGCGCCACGCCAAGTCCGATTGGGACGACGCCAACCAGCGCGATTTCGACCGCGGGCTGAACGCGCGTGGGCGCAAGGGCGCAGCCGTGATCGGCGTGCATATCCGCGACCACGGGGTGAAGTGGGACAAGCTGATCGCCAGCCCTGCGGTGCGGGTGAAGCTGACGCTCGAAGGCGGGTTGCCCGAGGCGAGCCCGATCTACGACCAGCGGCTCTATCTGGCGAGCTTCGACACCATCGTCGAGACGATTGAGGCCCATGCTGGCAGCGGCGAGGACGAGGCGAAGGCGATATTGATCTCCGGGCACAATCCGGGGCTTCAGGACGTGCTGCTGGAGCTGGTCGCGCCGGGCAAGGAGAACGCGCTGTTCAAGGAGGCGGTCGTGAAGTTCCCGACCGCGGCCTATGCCGTGCTCGAATGCGATGTGGCCCATTGGAGCGAGCTGAAGCGCTACTGCGCCGAGCTGGTGCATTTCGCGCGCCCCCGCGACCTTGATCCCGATTTGGGCCCGGAAGCCTAGACCGGATTACTGGGCCAGCAGTTTGCGCGGGCCGGGGCCTTCGCTGGCCAGCTGATCCTGCGGGTTCCAGATCGCGCATTTCGTCAGGCTCAAGCAACCGCAGCCAATGCAAGCGTCCAGCCGGTCGCGGGTGCGGGTGAGCTCGGCGATCTGGGCATCGAGGCGCGCGCGGATTGCGGCGCTGATCGCCTCCCAGTCGCGGGTGTCGGGCGTGCGCCCCTGCGGCAGCTTGACGAGCTCCGTCTCGATCTCGCCCAGCGACAGCCCGAGCTTTTGCGCGATGAGGATGAAGCTGAGCCGCCGGATGTCCGAGCGAAGGAAGCGCCGCTGGTTGCCGTTTGTCCGCACCGGCTCGATCAACCCGCGCTCCTCGTAGAAGCGGATCGCCGAGATGCTCAGGCCAGTGCGGCGCGCAATCTCGCCGATGGATAGGAGGTCGGATGGCTTGAGGCGGCGGGCGGGCATGGCGGAAGCGCGGGTTCTTTCGATAAAGCTTGACCTCAAGTTAGGTTGAGATTGCACGATGGGCAAGTTCATTGATTCGCGTCCCGGACGGGATGCACTCCATCAACTTGCGAAAGGACCCCTGCGATGCGCACCGGCCATCTCGAACACGTCAACATCACCGTCAGCGACATCGAACGCAGCGCTGCCCTGCTGGAGCGCCTGTGCGGCTGGCGCATCCGCTGGCGCGGGCCTTCGCAATTGGGCGGAGAGACGATCCATGTCGGGGGCGAGGCCGATTACATCGCGGTCTACACCCATGGCGGCCCGGTGGAGCGCTTCGCCAAGGGGGCGCCGCTTAACCATGTCGGACTGGTGGTGGACGACCTCGACGCCGCCGAAGCGGCGGTGGTCGCCGCCGGGCTAATCCCCTTCAGCCATGGCGATTATGAACCGGGCAAGCGGTTCTACTTCTTCGACAGGGACGGGATCGAGTTCGAGATGGTCAGCTATAGCTAAAGCAGCTTCTGCTGGACGCCCGCCCGCTTCGCCCAAGGCTCGGGCGTACGGTCGATAACCAGCGGCCCTTCCCACGCCCGGCACAGCGCCAGCGCCTCGGCGGGAGAGGCATCGAGCCAGCGCGCCCGATCTTCGCCCGCCAGCACCACCGGCATCCGGCTGTGCACCGCCTCGGCCTCGGAGCCCGCGCTGTCGGTCATCACCATCGCATAGGCCGCGCCCCATTCCGCCGTCGGCCGCCACACTCCGGCGACGGCGAACAGGGGCTGGTCGGGAAGGCTGAGCCACGTGCGTGTCATCCGCCCCTTCGGCCCCTCGGCCTCGGCCCAGGCGTCCAGCGGGATCAGACAGCGACGCTCATCAAAAGAATGCCGCCAGAAGGGCGTCGCCAGCTTGTCGGTCCGCGCGTTGTTGACCGGCTTCGGCTTCAGCGGCTGGCCTTTCGCCCCCTTGAGCACCAGCGGGAAGCCCCAAGTCATCGCCCTGACCGCGCCCTCTGCCACCACCAGGCCGGTATAACCCGGATAGACCTCGGCGGCGAAATTCGCTCCCTGCGCTCCTTCCACCGCCGCAAACCACGCAGCGACCTCGCTCGCGTTTTTCGTCATGCGGTAGAGGTTGCACATCTCACGCCCCCAAGTCAGGCATTACCCACCACGAAGCAGGCCGCCGCCATCAGCGCGCCGGCGAGGCGGTTCGAGCGGAAGCGTTCAAGCGGGTTTGCGGGGTCAGCTGCATCGAGCGTCGCCACCTGCCAGGCAAGATGCCCCGCCACCGGGACGAGCGCGGCAAGCGCCAAGGCATCCTCGCGGTATAGCCAGAAGGCAAATGCCCACAGCACGACGGTGGCTGCATAGAACAGCGCGATCCCCGCCTTCACCCGCGCCCCCATCGCCAGCGCCGAGGAGCGGATGCCGACCATCGCGTCGTCCTCGCGGTCCTGCAGCGCATAGATTGTGTCGTAGCCGATCACCCACGCAATACACCCGGCATAGAGGCAGGCGAGCACGTCCCAATTGTCGAAACGCAGCTCGGCCCAGCCGACCAGCAGCCCCCAGTTGAACACCATCCCCAGCCACGCCTGCGGCCACCACGTGATGCGCTTCATGAAGGGATAGGCGGCAACTAGCGCGAGGCTGCCGAGCGCGACAAGCTGCGCCTCGATCCGCAGTTGCAGGAGCACGACAAGGCCGACGCAGCACAGTGCCACCAGCCAGATCCACGCTGCCTTCTTCGACACCCGCCCGCTCGCCACCGGGCGCAAGGCGGTGCGCGCGACCTGCCGGTCGAGATCGGCATCGACGATGTCGTTGTAAACGCACCCTGCCCCGCGCATCGCAATGCTGCCGAGGAGCAGCCAGCCGAGGAGCACGAATTGCGCGCCTCCCAGTATACCGGCCTCCGCCTTGGCTCCCGCCAGCCACACCGCAAAGACGCAGGGCCAGAACAATAGCCACCAGCCGATCGGCCGATCAAAGCGCGCCAGCATCGCTAGGTCGCGCGGAAGCTGCGGCAGGCTGGCGACGAGGCCCCCAGAGATGCTGGAGTGCTCGCTATCGGGGACGATGGGCGCGGTCATGCCGCCTCTGCGATCTTCGCCGCGCGCCAGCCGAGGATTGCCAGCACCAGCATGGTCACGTTCCCGGCAAAGTCGAGCATCCCGATCGAGGTCAGCACCGGCACCTCATAATGGAACCAGTAATTGAAGCCGAAGTACGGCAGCAGGAGCACCGCAAAGACGGCAAAGCTGCGCGCGTTCCAGCGGGTGACCAGCGCCATCAGCCCGAACAACACCGCCTGCGAACCGAAGCAGGCGATCGTGAAGCGGTTGATGAAGTCGGTGTCACGGTAGGCTGGCGTGAAGGCGAGTTCGATCACGCTCGTCGGCGCAAACAGCGACCAGCCGCCCAGGATCAGGAACACGGAAGCGATCAGGAATTGGGCGGTTCGCGCGGACATGACTTGCTCCCTAGCGTTCGGAGCGCCTAGTGCAAAGCCATGCCTGCAACCCCCGCCTGGCCTCCCAAGAGCGCCCCGCGCCTGTTTGTCGCCGAGACTTTGGCGGCGGGCGCGGCTGTGCGGATCGAAGGCAATCCGGCACATTACCTCGCCCGCGTGATGCGGGTCGTCCCGGGCGATGCCGTGATCCTGTGCGACGACGTGACTGGCGAATGGGCCGCGCGGGTGAGCGACGTGGGCAAGCGCGACGTGCTGATGGAAGTGGCGGAGATGCTCCGCCCGCGCGAGGCCGTGCCTGACTTGTGGCTGTGCCCCGCCCTGCTCAAGAAGGACCGCTTCGACCTGATCCTTGAAAAGGCGACCGAGCTTGGCGCCGCGCGCATCCAGCCGATGCTCACCCGCCGCTGCGTCGCTGACAAGCTCAACATCGAGCGCGCCCGCGTGATCACCGTCGAGGCAGCGGAGCAATGCGCTCGCACCGCGCTGCCGGAACTAGCCGAGCCGGTGAAGCTTGATGCGCTCCTCGCCAGCTGGCCTGAGGACCGCGCGCTGTTCTTCGCTGACGAGAATGGCGGCGAACCGGCGGCCGCAGCCTTCGCCGCGCACACCGGTCCGGCCGCAATCCTCACTGGCCCCGAAGGCGGCTTCGACGAGGCGGAACGCTCCGCGATCCGGGCCCACCCTGCCGCGCGTCCGGTCAGCCTCGGCCCGCGCATCCTGCGGGGTGAGACCGCCGCCATCGCCGCGCTGGCCGTGTGGATGGCTGCCGCCGGGGATTGGTAACGCCTTCCCCCCGCGCGTCGCCTGTCACGAAGCGGCAAGACAATTCAGCTTGCGGCTCCCAAACGCGAATTTGCCTTCCCACCGGCAAGTCGGTTTTCTAAGGCAACCGGTGAGAGAGGGGCTACCCAAGCCATGAGCACACGCGAAGAATCCGATGCCAACGACCCGCTGATCGAGAGCTTTGCCGATCTGATCGTGCCGATGGCGGGCGGGGAAAAGCCTCCCGCCGACTGGCGCATTGGCACCGAGCACGAGAAGCTGGTCTTCAAGACCAAGGACCACCGCGCCCCGTCCTACGGCGAGCCTTGCGGCATCCGCGATCTGCTGGGCGGGATGGAGCAGTTCGGCTGGACCCCGGTCGAGGAAGGCGGAAACGTCATCGCCCTGAAGGGCAGCGACGGGGCGGTCAGCCTCGAACCTGCGGGACAGCTCGAATTGTCGGGCGCGCCGCTCGAAAACCTGCACCAGACGTGTGAGGAAACCGGACGCCACCTCGTGCAGGTCAAACAGGTCGGCGAAAAGTGCGGCGTTGGTTACCTCGGCCTCGGCATGTGGCCCGACAAGACCCGCGAAGAACTGCCGATCATGCCCAAGGGGCGCTACGACATCATGCTGCGGCATATGCCGCGCGTCGGCACCATGGGCCTCGACATGATGCTGCGCACCTGCACCATTCAGGTCAATCTCGACTACCAGTCCGAAGCCGACATGGTGAAGAAGTTCCGCGTCGGCCTCGCGCTGCAACCGCTGGCGACCGCGCTGTTCGCCAATTCGCCGTTCACCGAAGGCAAGCCCAACGGGTTCCTTTCCTACCGCTCGCATATCTGGTCGGATACCGATCCGGCCCGAACAGGTATGCTGCCCTTCGTCTTCGAAGATGGCTTCGGCTACGAACGCTGGGCGCGGTATATGCTTGATGTGCCGATGTATTTCGTCTTCCGCGACGGCAAGTATATCGACGCGGCGGGGCTATCCTTCCGCGATTTCCTCGATGGCAAACTGTCCGTCCTGCCCGGCGAACGTCCCACGCAGAGCGACTGGTGGGACCACCTTTCGACCGCCTTCCCCGAGGTCCGGCTGAAGAGCTTCCTCGAGATGCGCGGGGCCGATGGCGGGCCGTGGAGCAAGATATGCGCGCTCCCCGCCTTCTGGGTGGGGCTGCTTTATGATCAGGGCGCGCTCGATGCGGCGTGGGATCTGGTCAAGGGCTGGACGATGGAAGAGCGCGAGGCGCTCCGCAACGCCGCGCCGAAGCTGGCGCTGGATGCACCGGTCCCCGGCGGCCACACCCTGCGCGATATCGGACGCGAGGCGCTCAAGATCGCCCACGGCGGCCTCGCTTCTCGCGCGCGGCTCAATGCCAGCGGCGACAACGAGACCGGCTATCTCGAAACGCTCGACGAGATCGTCGCCAGCGGCAAGGTTCCGGCCCAGCGCCTGCTCGACGCGTATCACGGCGAGTGGAACGGCGACGTCAGCCGCGTCTACGAACAATCGTTCTGACGTGAGTTCCACACCGATGAAGGATCGCCGGTGATGGTATCCTACTCGGCGGGGTGCGTTTGCGCCTCGCCGGAGCGCGGTGCACCGCGCCCGACGATGCGGCGCTTGAGCCTCGCGAGCGGCGCGGTGATGAGGCCGCGCTCCTCCATCCATGCATGATATTCGCGATATTTCGGATCTTCGGCGAGCAGGTGCGCTTCCTCGGTCCGCGCGCGCCAGTAGTAGATGCCGTTCACGATAAGCAGGAAAACGCTGTTCCGCACCGCATCGAGCCAGGTTCCGCTGGTCACGAGGAAAGGCAGGACCGAGGCCCACCAGAACAGGTTCTTCGCCAGATAGGCCGGGTGGCGGGTGAAGCAGTAGGGGCCATTGGTGAGCACGCCGCGATAGGTGAGGTTCGAAAAGCGGATCCCGAAGGCCACCGTCGCCCACGCGTAAATGCCTGTAAGCACGACCAGAAGCGCGCCCCACGCCCACAGCAGCGCGGTGTTGCCCGCCAGCCAGTGCGCCCATCCGGGGGTGCCGAGTTCATAGCTCAGCACCTGATTGTCGGGGCCGATGATGCCCCACACGAAGGGCGGATAACACAGCAGCGCGGCGAGCCAGCCGGCAAGGTACGGATTGCCCGAGCGGATGTGCGAATCCAGCGGGCGCAGAGTGAGCAAGTAGCCGACCGTGCCGATCTGCACGTCGACGAGGAACAGCAGCGTCACCAGCAACATCACGAAATCAACTGGATTGCCAAGGAGTTGCGCAGGCTGCGCCTCGACCACCTGCGCAAACCCGGGTGGCAGGATCGAGATCATGAAGGCGCCGAAAAAGCCCTTGATCGCCCATGCGCGCCAGTGTTTTGCGATGGCTGCGCCGTCCCATTGCTCGCGGCCGATCACCCCGCCGCCGGTCACGAATGCGCCGAAGTGGAAGCACCCGTCGCGCGGGTCCACAAGGTAGCGATCGAGCCAGATTACGTAAGGAACAGAAAGCATTACCAGCGGCAGGATTGCACCGGTCAGCACCTCCATCGCGAAGAGATAATTGCCTCCCCAATACCAGCGCCCCAGCGCATAGAAACCCGCCAGCAGCGCCCATGTTGCCCAAAGCCCGACCAGCTTGATGACCGCCACCGGCAGCACTTCGGACAAGCTTCGCTTCAAGCTCCAATCGATACCGGTGGAGGCGCGCAGGTGGACTTTATCGACCAGCAGCGACCACAAGGCCATCGGCACTGAGGTGAAAAGCATCGCCGCCAGCGCCGCGTAAGGGCCTGACAAGACGCCCCTTTCCCCTGACAATCCACCACCGATGCCAAGCACGCCGGCAATCTCGGGGTAGGAGCGACAGAACGCGATCCACAGCGCCAGCCCCGCCAATCCGGCAAGGCCCACGCCGCTCGAGACGTCACTCGCAGGGCGAGCTGCCGGGGCGGCAGAACGCTCGTTTGGATCGGACAGATGCGGCGCAGTCATGACCATTGTGACCTACAGGACAACGGTTAACAGCCCGGCAAGACCGCCCCTAAACGCGGCTGGAAGGGGTCTGGAGGGGGTCTGGCAGGGGTCTACACCGCGCCAGTGCACCCCTGCCGAAAAACCGGTGGTTGGAAACTCACTTCCAGGCGGTGATCGTGCCGCTGTCGTCCAACACGTAAAGGTACCCGTCCGCCACAACCGGAGCCAAGCTGACCGGCTGGCCGATATCGGCGAACAGCGAGGCCGAGCCTTCGCCCGCGCTCACTTTCCACAGCTCACCGCGCGAGCTTGCGACCCACAATTGGCCGCCGGCCAGCACCGGGCCGGTCCAGAACACCGGGCCCTGCTTGTCTTCCTCGTCCTTGAAGCGTTGGAGCTGCGTGATCCAGCGCACGCGGCCTGAAGAACGGGCGATGGCGAGCAGGCGCGCATCGTCGGTGAGGGTGAAGATCCACTCGCCCGCGATTGCCGGGGTGGAGATGCCAGCCAGGTTCAGTTCCCAGATGCGCTGGCCGGTGACCAGTTCATAGGCTGCCATGCGTCCGCCCTGCCCCAAGGCATAGACGCGGCCGGAATCGATGATTGGACTGGCGTCGATATCGGTGATGGTGCCAACCGTGGTCGAGATGTTGGTGCGCGCCAGCGCGTCCGACCACAGCGTCCGGCCGTTCTCGTAGCGGTAGGCGGAAAGCTCGCCGCTCGAATAGCCCGCGACGATGGTGCCTTGCCCGGCGGCAGGCGCCGCGACACCGAACAAGCCCGACTGCGTGTTCGATCCGCTTTCGTCCCACACCAGCGAACCGTCTTCCATCTTGAGCGAGATGAGCTGGTTGTCCTGCGTCATCACGAACAGCTGGCCAAAGGCGATGGTCGGCGAGCCGCGCAGGGGCCCTGCGGGCTTGACCTTCCAGATCACCTCGCCGGTATCGGCATTCAGCGCCTTGACCTCGCCCACACCGTTGGTGGCGTAAACCTTGCCCGCTTCATAACTGACCCCGCCCCCGAATTCGGCCGGTTCCTGGTCCTTGGTCATGTCCGCATCGGCGCGGGTCCACAGCTTGGCCCCGGTGTTTTTGTCGAAGGCGACGATCACCCCGTCCGTGCCTTCAGCAAACAGCATGTTTCCCGCGATCACCGGCGCTGCGGCAAGCCGCACCCGGTTGGTGGAACCGGCGATCTGCGCGCTCCACACCTTCGATGGCGTCTCGGCCAGTGCGAGGTGTCCGTAGGAATTACTCGGCGCGCCGCCGGGTTGGGCCCATTCGGGGTTGGCGCGCTGCGGCGGCAGGACCACCGAGACGGCGGCGAGCGCGGGATCGACCTCGGCCCCGCTCTCGATCCGCGAGAGGATCGGCATGCGGTTGCCGATGGTCGGCGTGGTCTTGTCGCCGCCGCCGCCGAACAAGCCGCCCTTGCAGCCGGTGAGGCTTGCCGCGATCAGGGCCGTCAGCAACGCCGCGCGCGCGATTTTCATGTGTGTCATAACCGTCCGTTCCAATCCCAAGTCCTATTCGGCTGCCGCCGCGCCCGCAGTGCCGTCGGCGCTGGTGCTATCCTCTTCGGACGTAACCCCTTGATCCTTCAGCAATTTCTTGACGTCGACCACCGCGTCCACGCCCATCAGGCCGGCCATCTGCCGCGCCCGGCTGCGCAGCGTTTCGGGCTGATCCTCGTCCTTGGCGATGGCGGCGAAAATCTTGCCGGCCTCGGCGCGGTTGCCGCTCTCGACATGGGCCATCGCGACAAGCTCGCCGGCGCTGCCGAAATAGGCGTTGCCCGGCTTGGCGATCGGCCCCAACTGAGTGATCACGTCGGCGGGCTTCATACGGTCGTAGTTGAGCGAGACATCGCGGATCTTGGCAAGGTCGCGCAGCGCCGCAGGGGTCTCAAGGTCATTGACGATCGCGCGGTACAGCCCGCTCGCCTTGGCGGTGTCGCCTGCCTCGATCGCCGCGCCCGCCTGCATGAAACGAGCGGCCGTGCGCGCGCCGTCCGAGCTGTCGTCGCCGATCAGCCCTGCGACCTTGTCGGAGGCACCCTTGAAATCGCGCGCGCCGGCAGCGTCGAACGAGGCGATCAGCGTCTCGGACTGCTTCTCGAGGTTCTGTTCGGCATAGTGGTCCCACACCAGATAGGCACCCAGCCCAGCGACGCCCAGCGTGATGACCCCAAGCACCTTCAGCCCGTGGTCGCGCATGAACTGGTACAAGGCGTCCTCGCGCACCGCCTCGTCGATCTCGCGGATCAGGACGTCGTCCTCGTGCGAAGGGGTGCCGGGGGCGGGGGTGCCGGGGGCAGGAGTAGTGGTCGGAGTGCGCGCCATGGGGAGCCAGTGATCCTCGTATCTGTCATGCGCCGCCCGCCCAAAGGCCGGGGCGCCCGCGCGTTCTTTAGGCAGGTGCGACCCTGCGCGCAATGGCACCGGGCTTGGCTGGCGCATGGGGTCGGGGAATTGAACGGGGGATGAAGGGTCAGGTGACTAGGGGCGCCATTAGAACGAGCGGCCCATCGCTTGCGTGTAAACCGCCTCGTAGCGGGCGAGCATGGCGGCGATATCGAACTCGGCACGGGCGCGGGTCTGGTTGGCAGCGCCGAGTGATGCGCGAAGATCGGGATCGGACGCGAGCGCGAGGAGCGCCTCTGCGAGATCGGAAAGCTCGTTCGGCGGCGTGACGAAGGCGCGGTTCGGCTCGGCGAGAATCATGGCGATGTCGCCCACATCGGGCGCCGCGACCGGAAGTCCCGCCGCCATCGCCTCGACCACCGATAGCGGGAATTGCTCGGACGCCGAGGACAGCGCGAAGATGTCGAACAGGCCGACGACCTTGGTGGGATCGACATTGCCGGGGAGGTGGACGCGGTCTTCCATATCCCACCCATGCGCCGCTTCGATGATCGCATCGCGCTCCGGCCCCTCGCCGCAGATCACGAGGTGCCATTCGGGCGGTAGGCCAGCGAAGGCCTCGACCAGCTGGGGGAGCTGCTTCACGGGGCGCAGACCCGCAAGCGTGCCGACCCAGAACTCGCCCTCGCCCTTTCTGATCGGCAGCGCGCTTGGCTCCGGCGGTGCGGCAAAGGCGGCGGTGTCGATGCCGTTGGGGACGCGCGCGACGCGGCTTTCGGGCTGGTGCCATGCTTCGTGCGCGATCCGCTCCAGCAGCGCCGAGGGGACGATCAGCCGCGCGGCCTTCCCCAGCGCGGCGCGGCGGTAGAGGTTGCGGATGGGCTTCAATCGCTCCGCCTCATCCTCGTTGAAGCCGTCCTCGTGGTGGACGAGCGGGGGCAGGCGAAAGGCCCGGGCGAACAGGCGGTGCGCCATCACCACATCCATCGCGCCCCAGTTGTAGGTGCACACGAGGTCATAGCCCTGCATCGCGCGGGCGAGCCGCGCCAGCCGCCATGGCACGGGCTGGCCTTTCAGCGAGGGGAAGCCTTGCGGGTATTCGACCGGCACTTGCGGACCGATCAGCGCCGCGGCGCCCATCGCCTGCGGCTCGGCCGAGACGATGGCGTGCTCCAGCCGCGCGCCCCAGGCGTTCATCAGCCGGACGCTGCGCACCTCCTTGCCTCCGGCGGAGAAGGTCGAGTGGCAGTGCAGTATGCGGGGCACGGCGCGCCCCGGCGTCTGGCTCACTCCACGCCGTCCAGCAGCGCCGTGATCGCGCTGCGCACCTCGGGCTCGTCGAGCGTCGGGGCATGGCCAACGCGCGGCACGGTGACGGAGCGCATCGCCGGGTTACGCGCGCCCATCTGCTTGACGGTGTCGGGCGAGAGCAAGTCGGAAAGCTCGCCCCGCACCAGCAGCATCGGCACATCCCGCAGCGCCTCGTAGGCGAGCCACAGGTTGGGCGGCGCGGCATTGCCGGGCTTCGCGAAAGGTTCGGCGATGGCCATGTCGTAGTCGAACACGATCCGCCCGTTCTGGCTCACCACCATCGTGCGCTTGGTGAGTTCGAGCCACTGGTCGAGATCGTAGTCGGGGAAGGCCGCATTGTGCGCTTCGGCGAGGCCGCGGGCCGCGTGGACCCAGGTCGGATAGCTCCGCCCCTGCCCGACATAGCCCGAAATGCGCGCGACGCCGCCCGCGTCGATCTCGGGGCCGATGTCGTTCATCACCACCGCCGCGATGCGCCCGTGCTTGGCGGCGGCCATCAGCATCGTCATCAACCCGCCCATCGAAGTGCCGACCGCAATGAACCGCTCGATCCCCTGCTCGGCGAGCAGCTTCTCGACATCGGCGACGTAGGTGATCGGCGAATAGGTGTCGGAATTGGCGGCATAACCGCTCTGCCCGCGCCCGCGCATTTCGGGGACGATCACGCGGCGGCTGGCCGACAGCGCCTCGGCGAGCCCGGCGAAATCGCGCGCATTGCGGGTCAACCCGTGGAGGCACAGCACCGGCAGCTTCGCCGCGCCCGCGCCCTCTGTCACGGGGCCGGGATAGTTGCGGTAATGCAGGTTGAGCCCATCGCTGCTGGTCCAGAAGCGGTCTTCGTAAGATGCGGCCATTGGCGGCGGTGTTCCCTTGATCTGCCCTCCCGGCGACTTGCGCCCGCCGGTGCTTGCGCCCACTATCGCGGGATGAGCGAGCCTGTGCAACACCCGCCTGAACTTCCCGATACATCTGCGCCTTATCGCCCCGATCCCGCGATCCTGATGCTGGCAGGCTGGCTGGGCGATGCCGTCGCCCCGGGCGACTTCCCCGAAACGCGCCTGCGCTGGCGCAATGACCGCGCGGCGGCGAGCGTCGGTCTGGAAAGCCTGACGGACGACGCGTGGGCCGCGCATTTCGGGCGCTTCCAGCCGCTCGCAGGCAATCTCCCCCAGCCGCTCGCGCTGCGGTATCACGGCCACCAGTTCCGCGTGTACAACCCCGATATCGGCGACGGGCGCGGGTTTCTGTTTGCGCAGATGCGGGACGACCGGGGCCGCCTCATGGACCTCGGCACCAAGGGATCGGGCACCACGCCGTGGAGCCGCGCGGGCGACGGGCGGCTGACGCTGAAGGGCGCGGTCCGCGAGATTCTCGCCACCGAAATGCTCGAGGCGCTGGGCGTCAACACCTCCAAGACCTTCAGCGTGATCGAAACGGGCGAGGCGCTGTGGCGGGGTGATGAGCCCTCCCCCACGCGCTCTGCCGTGATGGTGCGGCTCAGCCATTCGCATATCCGCATAGGCACCTTCCAACGGCTGCTGGCGCTCGAAGCGGCGGACGAGATGGCGCAGCTGATCGACTACTGCCTCACCCAGTTCCCCGGCCCGCCCCCGCCCCAAGATGCGCCGGGCCGCGACGAGCCCGCGATCCGCCTGATGCACTTGTGTGTAGAGCGCATGGCCGATCTTGCCGCCAGCTACATGGTCGCAGGCTTCGTCCACGGCGTGCTCAACACCGACAACATGAACATTACGGGCGAGAGCTTCGATTACGGCCCGTGGCGCTGGCTGCCGACATGGGAGCCGGGCTTCACTGCCGCCTATTTCGATCACGCTGGCCTGTATTCGTTCGGCCGCCAGCCCGAAGCGCTGCACTGGAACTGCGGGCAGCTTGCCGTGGCGCTGCGGCTCCATGCCGAAACTGCGCCCCTGGTGGCCGCGCTCGAACGCTTTGCGCCGCTCTATATGGCGGCCGTGGCGCGGCGCTGGTGCTGGCGGCTGGGGGTCGTCAGCCAAGGCGCCGACGCCGACACGCAGCTCGTCGCCGCCTTCGAACAGGCGATGCGCGACGAGGGCGCGCAGCCCGATGCGTTCTTCTTCCGCCACCGCGGCGGCCGGGACGAAGCGCAAGGCGCGCTCGGCGCGGCGCTGGCGAGCTATCAGCCGGTCGAGGAAATGCATCCATACTGGAGCGACGCAGCGCCCCAGTCGATGCTGATCGAGGAGGTCGAAGCGATCTGGGAAGCGATCGCGCAAGGCGACGACTGGGCCCCGCTCCACGCCAAGGTCGCAGGCCTGCGCCGCATGGGCGACGCCCACGGTCCCGCACCCGTGCCTGCGGGGCATTCCTGAGGTTCCCCTTGCCTCTATCTTTTCCGGCATATCCGAGATAGGCCGCGCAACTGATTGCAGGACAATACGAAACGGCGGACAGCGGCCCGATGAATGGTGACGTGACCGACAAAATCCTGATCTCCTACGCGCCCGCGAGCGGCGAGGAATTGTGGCGCGGCGCCCACGGTAATGTCGATGCGGCGGTCTCGGCCGCGCGGCGCGCCTGGGCGGCATGGGCGGCGCGCGCTCTGACCGACCGGATCGCGGTGCTGCGCGCCTTTTCCAATCTTGTGCGCCGCGAGGGCGAGGAACTCGCCGAACTGATCGCGCGCGAGGCGGGCAAGCCCTTGTGGGAGGCCCGCACCGAGGTCGACGCGGTTGTGAACAAAGTCGACATATCTGTGCAGGCCTATGCCGAACGCACCGGCAAGAAAAAGCTCGACGCCGGGATCGGATCGAGCGCCGCACTTCGCCACAAGCCGCACGGGGTTATGGCGGTGCTTGGCCCCTACAACTTCCCCGCGCACCTGCCGAACGGCCACATCGTGCCCGCGCTGATCGCGGGCAATGCGGTGATCTTCAAGCCGTCGGAAAAAACCCCGGCGGTCGGCGAGGCGCTGGTTTCCGCCTTCCACCGCTCCGGCGTCCCCGAAGACGTGATCCAGCTGCTGGTCGGCGGGCCCGAGGAAGGCAAGGCGCTGGTCGCCCATCCGGGCATCGACGGAGTGCTGTTCACCGGCTCGGCGCAGGCGGGGCTCGCAATCAACCGCAAGCTTGCCGCCAATCCGGGCAAGATCGTCGCGCTGGAGATGGGCGGCAACAATCCGGTCGTGGTCACCGACACCCCCAAGCTCGCCGATGCCGCGGCGCTGATCATCCAGAGCGCCTTCACTACTGCTGGCCAGCGCTGCACCGCAGCGCGGCGGCTGATCGTGGTGGAAAGCGTGTACGATGCGCTGATGGCAGAACTGGTTCCGCTGACGCGCAAGCTGATGGTCGGCGATCCGCTGGGCGAGCCGCAGCCCTTCATGGGCCCGGTGATCGACAACGCCTCCGCCGACCGCCTCTCCGAAAGCTTCCTTGCGCTGATCAAGGCTGGCGGCCGCCCGCTGCTACACATGCGCCGCACCGTGCCGGACCTGCCCTTCCTCAGCCCCGGCATCATCGACGTGACCGACGTGCCCGAGCGGCCCGACATCGAGCTGTTCGGCCCGATCCTCCAGGTGATCCGCGTGCCCGATCTCGACAGCGCGATCACCGAGGCGAACAACACCCGCTACGGCCTCTCGGCCTCGCTGATCGGCGGTTCGCCCGAAGATTACGGACGGTTCTGGGCAAATGTGCGCGCCGGGATCGTCAACTGGAACTCGCCCACCAATGGCGCGTCGTCAAAGGCTCCGTTCGGCGGAGTGGGCCTGTCGGGCAACCACCGCCCGGCGGCCTATTACGCGGCCGATTACTGCGCCTATCCGGTCGCCAGCACCGAGAACGACCAGCCGCGCGCGACGATCAT
>JANNWO010000034.1:0-12850 GCA_031408395.1 Sphingomonadales bacterium
CGCGGACGGTTCGTCGGTTGGCAAGATCCTCAGCCGCATCGCCAAGGAAGGCCGTAAATACGGTATCTCGCTGGGCCTCATCACCCAGCGCCCCTCCGACCTTGCCGAAGGCGTGCTGTCGCAGTGCGGCACGATCATCGCGATGCGCCTCAACAACGACCGCGACCAGGCCTTCGTGAAGGCCGCCATGCCCGAAGGCGCGCGCGGCTTCCTCGATTCCATCCCGG
The DNA here is from genome assembly GCA_031408395.1 of Sphingomonadales bacterium. Lineage (GTDB taxonomy): Bacteria > Pseudomonadota > Alphaproteobacteria > Sphingomonadales > Sphingomonadaceae > Erythrobacter. The sequence goes on from JANNWO010000034.1 coordinate 228, forward strand.
CGCTGCGCAACCGCGAATGCATCATCTGCGGCGAGGGCGTCGCGATCCCGATCCGCGTGACCTTCGACAGCCTTGAAGAGCACAAGCGCCCGGCCTCCGAAGACCCGAGCTTTGCCGAATTGTGGAATACGGACGGCGGCGAGGACGAGCTGGTCGAGCGCGTGGTTATGCGCTGGAGAAGCCAGGGTTGATGTTTTTGTGTTCCGCACCGCGTCCGCGGTGCGAAATCCTCGCTCACACGGCCTAAAGGCCGCGTCGCTGCGGGCGGGCGCCCAAACTCCTTGGCGGCCTTGCGGTCGCTAGCGCGACCGGTGCATCGCCACACTCACGCTTGAGAACTGGCTCGGCCCGCTAACGGACGGGCCGCAAGGCCACGCGGCCGCCCCGCAGGTGCCTGACGCGAAGCGTCAGAACCGCACCGAGGACGTGCCCGCGGAGGCGGGCACGCAAACAAATCACGTCCCGCGCGTATCCCCATACAAATGAATATGCAGCCGGTCGCTCATGCGGAAGCCATGCTCCAAGCATAGCCCGCTAAGCCACGCCTGCCGCGTGCGCTGAGTGGCGCTGTCTGTGCCTTCTGCCATCAGGAACACCCGTTCGGGACGGAAGCGGTAGCGGCGCTGGAGCTCCAGCACTTCGGCGACATCCTCAGGCGCGGCGATCACGAACTTCAGGAACGCGCGCGGCTCGGTGGCCCAGGCGTCGAGCCGCTCGGGGATCAGCGCGAGGTCGGCCGGGTTGCCGCTATGCGCAAGCTTGGGGCTGACATTGTATTGGTCGACCCGGATATCGAGCCGCACCGGCGGCGCGACCGTGCCGTTGGTTTCGATCTCGACGCTGATATCCGGCAGGTGCGTCAGCATCTCGGCCAGCGCGGACGCCTGAAGCAGCGGCTCGCCCCCGGTGATGACGAGGCGCCTTTGCCCCAGCGCCGCGATCCGCTCTGCCGTCTCAGCAGGCGAGAGCGTCACCTGATTGGCCTTGCGGTCATAGGCGATCCCGTCGCGGTGGGGCCTATTATCGCCCTCGAACCGCCACGTGTAAGCGGTATCGCACCACGTGCAGGCAAGGTTGCAGCGGCTGAGGCGCACAAAGGCGACCGGCATTCCGATGCTCGGCCCTTCGCCTTGCAGGCTCGCGAAAATCTCCGGCCCGCCGGTATCGTCTGTGGCGAGAGTCAGCGGCATTTGATTGCCTAAATATCGGTTGCCGAAAAGGTGCGCGGCGCAAAGCCCGCAGCGCCGCCCTCAAGTAAGTCGTCAAGCAATTCACCCAAGCCATTCTCCATCCGCCAGGCGAGATAGCGCTGGTAGTGTGCTGGCGATTCCCAATCCTCAATCAAGGTAAATGTGCTGGTTTCCGGATGCAGGAATGTCGCAAGCGAGATGCATCCGTCAAACGCACGTGTGTCGCGAAGCGCAGCCCGCAGACTTGTCTCCAACTCCTCCAACTTGCCGGGCTTTGCCGGGAATTCTGCTACTACTAAGGTTTTCATGCCGATTCGCTCCCTCTCTCCAGTTTTCTGCAATTAGCGGCGAAAATTGACGGGAGCGAATCATGGCTACCCCAGCCGCGCCAGCGCCGCCGTCAGCCGCTCGACTTCGCCCTGATGGTGGGCGAGATCGGCGCGGGCTTTTTCGACCGCTTCTGGCTTGGCCTTTTCAGCGAAGGCGGGGTTGGAGAGGCGGCCATCAAGGCTCTTGGCTTCCTTTTGCGAACCCGCGAGCGCCTTTTCGAGCCGGGACTTTTCCGCCGCGATGTCGACGATCCCTTCGAGAGGGATCACGAACACGTCGCCCCCTGCGATCACCTGCATGGCGGGGCCAGCGGGGGCTTCGCCGATGGTGACCGGGGTGAGCCGGGCGAGGCGCTCGATCGCGGCGATGCTGCGCTCGATGGTGCGCGCGGCCACATCCGAAGGCGCGGCCAGATAGGCCGCCAGCTTGGCACCCGGCGCGATGCCTAGCTCGTTCTTCGCCGAGCGGGTGTTGGTGGTGAGCTCGATCACCCAGTCGATCACGTCGGTCGCGTCCTTGCTGACCTCGGCCTCGGGCGCGGGCCATTGGGCGACGATCAACTCGTAGGGACGCTCACCCAGCTTATGCCACAGCTCTTCGGTGATGAAGGGCATGAAGGGGTGCAGCATGACGAGGATCTGGTCGAGCGCCCACCCGGCGACCGCGCGCGTTTCCACGGCAGGCGGGCTGTCCGTGTCGCCTGCGAAGACGGGCTTGATCAGCTCCAGATACCAGTCGCAGAACTTGCTCCACGTGAACTGGTAGATCGCATTGGCCGCCGCATCGAAGCGCAGGTCGGCCATCGCGCGTTCGATTTCGGTCACGCAGGACGCGACCTCGCCGATGATCCACTGGTTGGCCGCTAGCCGCGCGGGCGGGGCCTTCACGCCCGCCGAGGCGCCGATGCCGTTCGACTGGCAGAAGCGCGCCGCGTTCCACAGCTTGGTGGCGAAGTTGCGGTATCCCTCGACGCGGCGTTCATCCATCTTGATGTCGCGGCCCTGGCTCTCCATCGCCGCCATGAAGAACCGCAGCGCGTCAGCGCCGTACTGGTCGATCAGGCCGAGCGGATCGACGACATTGCCCTTGGACTTCGACATCTTCGCGCCGTCCGCCGCGCGCACGAGGCCGTGGAGGTAGAGCGTGTCCCAGGGCTTCTGGCCCATGTTGTAGAAGCCCATCATCATCATCCGCGCATCCCAGAAGAACAGGATGTCGAAGCCGGAGATGAGGAGGCTGTTGGGGAAGTGCTTGTTCAGCAGCGGCGCGCCGTCCTCGGGCCAGCCGAGCGTGGCGAAGGGCCACAGTGCGGAGGAAAACCACGTGTCGAGGACGTCGGAGTCGCGCTCTAGGGTGTACGGTTTGGGCGTCACATAGGATTCTGGAGCGAAGCTGATCTTTGCCTCGTCTGCCTCATAGTACGCTGCCGCGATGCGCCGTGCTTCATCTTCATCATGCGCGATGATCGTATGCTCACGATTGAATACGCTGGTGAAGAAATCGAAGTCGATATCGTCACCGGGGTTGTCGCTTTGCAATCTGGCGACTTCTTTCTCGGTCGCCCCCTTTGATGCGCAATACCAAGCCGGAATCCGGTGCCCCCACCACAATTGGCGGCTGACGCACCACGGCTGGATGTTCTCCATCCAGTTGAAGAAGGTCTTCTCCCACGTCTTGGGCACGATGCCGATCTCGCCGGACTTCACCGCTTTGATCGGCTTCTTCGCGAGTTCGCCTGCGTTCACGTACCACTGGTCGGTCAGCCACGGCTCGATCACCACGCCGCCGCGGTCGCCGAAGGGCGTTGCGATCTGGCGGGGTTCGGCGTCGTGTTCGACGTCCTCGCCGTCCTTGGTCTTGGTGATGTGGGGGATGAGGTAGCCCTGCTCCTTCATCCGGGCGACAACCAGCTCGCGCGCGCCGTCCACACCCCCATCGTCCTTGGCACGCTTGAAGCGGTGGAGGCCGATGAATTCTGCGGGGATGGGGGCGTCAGGGTCGTTGACCTGACAAACATTCCCCTCCGTATCGAGCATATTGAGCATGTCCGCAGGCGCAAACCCGGCGCGCTTGCCAACCTCGAAGTCGTTGAAGTCGTGCCCCGGCGTCACCTTGACCGCGCCCGAGCCCAGTTCGGGATCGGCGTGCTCGTCAGCCACGATTGGAATGCGGCGCCCTGTCAGCGGGAGGATCACTTGGGCACCGACCACGCTGGCGTAGCGCGCATCCTCGGGGTGCACCGCGACCGCCATGTCGGCGAGCATGGTTTCAGGCCGGGTGGTGGCGACTTCGATATAGTCGCGGCCATCGGCGAGGCGCACGCCGTCCGCCAGCGGATAGCGGAAGTGCCAGAAGCCGCCCGCAACCGTCTGCGTCTCGACTTCGAGATCGCTGATCGCGGTCTTGAGCTTGGGGTCCCAGTTGACCAGCCGCTTGTCGCGGTAGAGCAGCCCGTCATTATACAGGTCGACGAAAGTCTTGATGACCGCGCGGGTGAAGTGCGGGTCCATCGTGAATTGTTCACGGCTCCAGTCCATCGAGCAGCCAAGCCGCCGCAGCTGGTTGGTGATGGTGCCGCCGCTTTCCGCCTTCCACTCCCAGACCTTCTCGACGAAGGCTTCGCGGGTGTAGTTGGTGCGCTTGTCTTGGCGCCCTTCCATCTGGCGTTCGACCACCATCTGCGTGGCGATCCCGGCGTGGTCGGTGCCGACCACCCACAAGGCGTCCTTGCCGCGCAGCCGCTCGTAACGGATCACCACGTCCTGCAACGTATTGTCGAGCGCGTGGCCAATATGCAGGCTGCCTGTCACGTTGGGCGGCGGGTTGACGATGGTGAAGGCTTCCGCGTCCGGCCGTTCGGGCCGGAACAAGCCGTTGGCCTCCCAATGCGCGTACCAGCGCGCCTCGATCTCGGCGGGGTCGAAAGTGGTGGGCAGAGTGGGAGGTAATGTGTCGCTCATGATGGCTCGCGCCATGCCAGCACCTATGTTGCGATGCAATGATGCACAGGCCCGAACCACAGGGTGCGCTTCGCCGAGAGAGCCTTGCGGGGGCCGGAAAATCACCCCATACCTCTGATCCGATGCAGAATGCCGCGCAATACTTGCTGGAGGATGCCGGAGAGCATGGGGCTGCAGACGGCCCCCGGCTGGTGCTGTCGGGGCAGTTGACGCTTTCTGCCATCGGCCCGCTCGAACGGGGTCTCAGAGATGTCCCCGGCCCGGTCCGCACCGTCGACCTTGCCGGGGTCGAGGAGATCGACACGGTCGGCGCCTGGGTCGTGTGCCGCTTCGCGCGCGAGCATGACAGCGACATCACCGGTGCCAGCCCCGAGGCCCTGCGGCTGCTTGCAGCGATGCGCGAAATCGATGCGACCGGCGACAACCATCCGCACCGCCTGCCGGTGTGGGAACGCGTGCCGCTTGCCGTGGGCGAAAAAGTGTTCGGCGCGCGCGGCGGTATCTACGGCGTGGTCGACTTTTTCGGGCAGATCCTGATCGCCGCCGCCAACCTCGCCCGGCACCCCAAGCGCTTTCCGGTCAAGGCGCTGATCCACCAGATGGAGCTGGTCGGCGTCACCGCGCTGCCGATCATCGGGTTGATGAGCTTCCTGATCGGGATCGTCATCGCCCAGCAGGGGTCGGTGCAGCTCCAACAGTTCGGCGCCGAATCGCTGACCGTGAACCTCGTTGGCCGCATTACCCTGCGCGAGCTCGGCGTGCTGATGACCGCGATCATGGTCGCGGGCCGATCAGGCAGCGCTTTTGCAGCGCAGATCGGGACGATGAAGCTGACCGAAGAGATCGACGCGATGCGCACCATTGGCATCTCGCCGGTCGAGGTGCTGGTGATCCCGCGAATTATGGCGGCGACCTTCATGATGGTGCTGCTCGGCTTCTACGCCTCGATGACGGCGATTATCGGCGGGGCGGTGGTCGGCCAGTTCGCGCTCGGCATCCCGTTCTTCACCTTCCTGCTGCGTATTCAGGAAGTGGTGCCGGCCCATGACCTGTGGGTCGGCCTCCTCAAGGCGCCGGTGTTCGGGCTGATCGTCGCGCTGGCGGGCTGCTACCAAGGGATGCAGGTGCACGGCGATTCCGAGGAAGTCGGCCGCCGCACGACGATGGCGGTAGTCTCGGCGATCTTCGCGGTAATCGTGATCGATGCCTTCTTCGCGGTGTTCTTCACCGAAATCGGGTGGGGCTGACACCATGAGGATGAACAAGCATCCCGATGACGACAACCCGGTGATCGTGGTCGAAGGCCTGGTCAACCGCTTCGGCGACTTTGCGGTCCATGATGGCCTCGATCTCACCGTGCGGCGGGGTGAGATCCTTGGCGTTGTGGGGGGATCGGGCACCGGAAAGTCGGTGCTGATGCGCTCGATCATCGGCCTCCAGCGGCCCGATGCCGGGCGCATCGATGTGCTGGGCAAGACCATCACCGAGCTCGATCTTGATCAGGGCATCGGCGTGCGCCGCCGCTGGGGCATCCTGTTTCAGGGCGGGGCGCTGTTCTCGACACTGACGGTGGGCGAGAATGTCGAGGTGCCGCTCAAGAAGTACTACCCCGATCTCGATCCCGAATTCCGCGCCGAGATCGCACGCTACAAGGTGATGCTGACCGGCCTTCCCGAAAGCGCGGTGCAGAAATATCCGAGCGAGCTGTCGGGCGGCATGAAGAAGCGCGCCGGCCTTGCTCGCGCGCTGTCGCTTGATCCGGAGCTGTTGTTCCTCGACGAGCCAACCGCCGGACTGGATCCGATCGGCGCGGCCAAGTTCGACCGGCTGACCCGCGAGCTTCAGGAAACGCTCGGCCTCACGGTGTTTCTCATAACCCATGATCTCGATACGCTTTACGAGATTTGCGACCGCGTGGCGGTGATTGCGGAAAAGAAGATCATCGCGGTCGGCACCATCCCGGAACTGATCGCCACCAAGCACCCGTGGATCGAGGAATATTTCAACGGCCCGCGCGGCCGCAGCGCCCATGCCACGCATCTTCGAGAGGAGCAGGCATGAGCGAGAGAACATTGGACAATCCCGCCCGCCGGGCGGCATAGGGAACGCGCATGGAAACCAGAGCCAACAATCTGTGGGTCGGTGCGGTGACGCTGCTGCTGCTGGCGGCGCTGGCGGTGTTTATCGTGTGGATCGCGCGTCTGGGGCAGGGCCGCCAAGACGAATACGACATCTTCTATGGCCAGTCGGTGTCCGGTCTCGCCAACGGCAGCCAGGTGAGCTATGCCGGGGTGCCGGTCGGCCAGGTGACCGAGATCGCGCTGGCCAAGGACAATCCCGAATTCGTGCGCGTGCGCATCAAGGTGAACGAGGAGGTGCCGATCCTCGTCGGCACCCAGGCAACCATCCAGGCGAGCTTCACCGGGGTCTCGACGATCCTGCTCGATGGCGCGCGCAAGGACAATCCAGCGATCACCTGCGAGACCACAGCCTGCCCCGAAGGGCGCCCGGTGATCCCGCCCGGCCGCGGCGGCTTCGGCGAGATCGTCGCCAACGCGCCGCTGCTGCTGGAACGGCTGGCGACGCTGACCGAACAGCTCAACGTCATCCTTGGGCCGGACAATCAGGAAGAGATCGCGAGCATCCTGCGCAACACCAACCGCTTGTCAGCAGGCCTTGCTGATGCGAGCCCCGAACTGGTCGCGACCCTCAAGGATTTCCGCGGCACTATGGTGGAACTGAACCAGACATTGGACGCGGTGGAGCGATTGACGCTCACCACCGACAACGTGCTCAACAAGGAAGGCCAGCCGCTGGCGCAGGAACTGCGCGAAACGCTCAAGAGCGCCAATAGCGCGCTCGCCTCGCTTGCGGCAACGCTTGAGGACACGCGCCCCGCCGCACGCCAGCTGCGCACCTCCACCTTGCCTGCCGCCGAGGCGACGCTCGAGGACCTGCGTGCCACCAGCCGTAGCTTGCGCGCGATTACCGAAAAGCTTGAGAGCGAAGGCGCGCGCGCCTTGGTGGGCGGCAAATCGCTGCCCGACTATAAGCCCAAATAAGGACGATGAAGCGATGCGCGTGATGCACCGGCCTGTTCTCTTCGCCCTCCCGCTCGTGCTGGCGCTGGCCGGCTGCGTCAGCCTCGGCGGCGAACCGCCCGCGAGCCTGCTCACCCTCAGCCCCGAGGCGAGTGCCCCCGCCGGCCCCGGTGTCGATATCGGCACGGATCAGCAGGTGATCGCGATCCTGACGATCGACACCCCCGCCAAGCTCGACGTGCTGCGCGTGCCGGTGGCCGTCTCCGACACCGAGATCGCTTATCTGCAGGAAGCCTACTGGGTCGAGAAGCCTGCGCGCCTGTTCCGGCGGCTGGTCGGCGAGACGATCCGTTCGCGTGGGCAAGCGATGGTGGTCGACGGCGACAACACCGCGACGCTGGCGACGCTGACCCTCAAGGGAACGCTGATTGACTTGGGCTACGACGCGCCGACATCCTCGGCGGTGGTGCGTTTCGACGCGGTGCGGATCGACAAGGACGGCAAGGTCACCACCCGCCGCTTCGAAGCCCGCGAGACCGGCGTCATCGCCGAAACTCGCGCGGTCAGCGCGGCGCTCAACGTGGCGGCGAACAAGGTTGCGAGCGAAGTCGCCGACTGGGTGGCGAAGGGCTGATCTAGCCCCGCGCCATCTTGGCAAATGCACAGGCCCGCAGAAAATCAGCCTCACGCCGGGCGCGGCGTTCTTCGGCTTCCCAGTCGCGGCCCCACAGATCGGCCTGCCACTCCTCTTCCAGACAGGCCGCCTGCCACAGTGCCAGAGGCTCCTCCTCGTGGGCGGCATCGAGCGCGGCGAGCGCGGTGATGAGCGAGGCGGCGAGCTTCGCCATCGCCTCCACCCCTGCCAGCGCAAAGGGATCTAGCGCATTCAGCCGCGCCTCCAGCACCGCCATCGCTTGCGTAGGCTGCGGGCGGTGGAGCACGCCGCTGACCCGCACCAAGGCGATGCCGTGCGCTGCCTCGAAGGCCGCAAGAAGCGGCTCCCACACGGCCTGTTGGTGCGCGTGAAGTGGCTCGTCGGGGTCGGCGCGGTAGCACAGCGTGTCGGTCTCGGCATAGGATACCAGTCCGCGCGCCGTCCCTGCCGGATCGGCCGCAACCATGTCGATCGCGTAGTCGGCCATGTCGCGCAAGGGCAGGCTGGCGGGGTCGATCTTGTCGCCCTGCCGCCGCCATTCCGCCGCCAGCGCCTCGCCAAGCGCTTCGGTTGGCACCACCTGCGGCGCTCCGCCCACGGTCTTGATCCCGCGCCCGTCGAGCAGCACCTGATAACCGGGCTTCTTGGCGCCCGGCACTGCCCCGAGCGTCACATCCGTGTAGAACCGGCGGATCATTTTGGCGTCTTGTTTGCAGCGTTCCAGCGGCGCGCGAAGAAGCGCGGCAGGAAGAATATCTCGAAGAAGCCCACCACCGCGAAGACCGCTCCCACCGCATAAGGCAGGTCGATGACGCCGCGCACGATGGCAAAGCCGATCATCACCAAGGCGACCCCGCCAAAGCGCACCATGTTCATGATGATGAAGCCGGTGCGGGCGCGCGCCTCGGCGATTTCGCGCGCGGATTTGCTCATGGCAGCGTCTCCTCGAGGGCGGCGGCAAGTTCTGCCGCGGTGGAGACGACCTGCGCCGCGCCGCTCGCCAGCAATTCGTTTGTGCCGTGATAGCCCCAGCCGACGCCGATCGCGGCGACCCCGATGCTGCGCGCCATCATCATGTCGAAACTTGTGTCGCCGATCATCACCGCCTGCGCGCGGGCCGCGCCGGCCTCGAACAGCGCGGCTTCGAGCATCGCGGGGTGAGGCTTGGACGGGTGGCGGTCGGCGGTCTGGAGCGAGACGAAAAGGTCGGCGATGCCGTGGGTGGCAAGGCAGGCGGCAAGCCCCCGGTCGGACTTGCCGGTGGCGACCGCAAGGCTCCACCCGCCCGCGTGAAGGTCGCGCAGCAGATCGGCGATGCCTTCATAAAGCGGCTCGTCGAGCAGGCCCTCCTCGCGCCGCGCGCGGAAGCTGGAGCGGTAGAACTCGGTGACCGCGCGGTTCTGATCTTCGCTCAAATCAGGCGCGAGGCTGCGCACCGCAGCGGGCAGGCTGAGGCCGACGATCCGGCGCACCGCGTGATTGTCGGGCGCAGGCAGCCCGGCGCGGGCGAAGGCGCGTTCCATCGCCCAGCACACGTCCGCCTGCCCATCGACCAGCGTCCCGTCGCAATCGAATACCGCGAGGCGCCTCATGCGGGGATATTCCGCACCAGATCAGCAAGGGCTGCGTGATCTGCGGCTGCAAGCCCCTCGGCAATGCGCGCGCGCTCATCGGCCGACTTGTTCTGCGAAAGCTTGAGCGTGGGCCGCCATGCCAGCACCTCAAGCTCGAAGCCGGCGATACCGCGCAGCAGCCCGGACCACATTTTCTCCGAGGATTCCTCCGCCAGCCAAGGCATGCCTTCCAGCCCGCCCTCGTGCTTGCGAATCGCGGCGTGCAAGAAAGCCTCCAGCCCCGCATCGTCCATCTTGCGCACCGGGCCTTCCAGCTCGAGCGCAAGGTAATCCCAGGTCGGCACGGTGTCGCGGTTGTCGTACCAGCGGGGCGAGACATAGGCGTCGGGGCCATTGACCACGATCAGCGCGGTCGTCCCGTCGAGATGGCTGGCGAGGGCGTTGCCGCGCGCAAGGTGGAACTGCACAATACCATTCCCGTCCGTCAGCAGCGGCGTGTGCGCGACGCGCGGCCCGTCGGGCGTGGCAGCAAAGACCATGCCGAAGCCGATCTGGGCGATCAGGTTTTCGCACAGCGCCCGGTCCTTAGTGCGGAAGAGCGGATTGGGATGCATCAGCGCCGCCCTTTGACTCCAAGGCCTTTCACTCCGGGGCCTTTGACTCCGGGGCCTTTGATTCCGGGGGCCTTACCGCCAGCGGCTTTCACTCCGGGGCCTTTGGCAGGTCCCTTTACCACGCCCTTGGGCTTTCCCGTTGCAGGCGGCTTGCCCGGTTTGGCCGGGGCCTTGCCCTTCGGCTTGGCGGAAGCGTCGCCGCGCGCGCGGCGCGGCGTTCGGGTTTCCTTCTTCGCCTGCTTGAAGTGGCGGCGTGCGGCCTGCTTCTTTTCCTCACCGGTCTTTTCGGGCGCCTCCTCGCGTAGCGGCGAGGCGTCCGAGAGACTCTGATCGAAGCCCAATACTTCCATGCTCATCGCAAAGTGCGCGGGCAGCTCTGCGGTGACGTCGAGCTTGCTGCCCGGCCCCTCACCCGCCTTGGGCTCGGAGATGATCAGGCGGCGTGCATGCAAATGCATCTTTCGGCTCACCGCGCCGGTCAGGAAGGCGTCCGGCCCGCCATACTTGCCGTCGCCTACGATCGGGTGGCCGATAGCCGCCATGTGGACTCGCAGCTGATGGGTGCGGCCGGTGAGGGGTTCAAGCTCGACCCACGCCGCTCGCTCTCCGGCATGGTCGACCACGCGGTAACGGGTCTTGGCCGCTGCGCCGTTTTCCTCGTCGATATGCATCTTCTCGCCGCCGGTGCCCGGCTGCTTGGCGAGGGCTGCGTCGATCACGCCTTCGGCCAAGTCAGGATTGCCGACCACCAGCGCCCAATAGACCTTGCGCGCCGAGCGGCTGGCGAAGCGCTTGGAGAAGCTTGCGGCGGCCCCCGGCGTTCGGGCGATCAGCAGGACGCCGCTCGTATCCTTGTCGAGCCGGTGGACGAGTCGCGGGCGCGGGGTCTTCTCGTCGGTCACGAAGGCATCCAGCAACCCGTCGACGTGCTTGGTCGTCTTGCTCCCGCCTTGCGTGGCGAGGCCGGGGGGCTTGTTGAGCACGATCGCGGATGGTGTCTCGCGGATCACCATGTCCTTGGCCTCGGCGATCTGCTCGGGGCTGAGGGTGCGGACGCGCGGCGCGGCTTTCTTCGCGGTGGGCGCTTCTTCGCCCCCCGGCGGCACGCGCAGCACCTGGCCTTGCTCCAGCCGATCTTCCGGCTTCACCCGCTTACCATCGACCCGGATCTGCCCCGTGCGCGCCCAGCGCGACACGGTGGCAAAGCCGATCAGCGGCAGGTTGCGCTTGAACCAGCGGTCGAGCCGAATGCCGTTGTCATCCTCGCTGACGGTGAATTGGCGGACGTTGTCCGTGGCGGGCGGGGTGGGGTTGTCGGTCATGGGACGCTCTGCGCGGCGATGAGGCCGACAATCACTGCTGCCATCCCGGCGGCGAGCGAGGCTGCGGCATAGCCTGCGGCCATCCCCGCCTGTCCGCGGTGGAGCATGGTGACGAGCTCTGAAGAAAAAGCGCTGAAGGTGGTGAAGCCGCCCAACAGGCCAACCCCGATCAGCAGGTGCGCGTTTTCGGCGCTTTGCTGGGCGAGGGTGCCGCGCGCCAGCCAGCCGACCAGCGCGCCCATCATCAGGCTGCCGACGATGTTGACGCCAAGCGTCCCCCACGGGAAAGCATTGGTCGGCCCGGCGAATCCGGACACCGCGCGGCCGACGTGATAGCGCAGCACCGAGCCCACGGCGCCGCCGAGGGCGACATTGAGACTTGCCGCGAGGGGGGAGATTTCACCTGCCATCGCGTGCCTTTAGCGAGGCCATCGCGATCTGCCTAGCGTAGCCGAGGCTGTTTCCTGCGCGCTCACGGCTTGCCTTTGAAACGCCGTTGGACTAGTGGGGCGCGGTTTCAAGAGCGGTCCCTGATGGGAATCGCCCGTATTCCATTGGAAATTCATCGCGCACCCCCGCGCAGAATCATGCGGGGCTCTGGGCGTTCGAACAATTGAGGTAGTCGTCGTTTATGCAAATCATGGTTCGCGATAACAATGTCGATCAGGCCCTGCGCGCGCTCAAGAAGAAGCTGCAGCGCGAAGGCGTTTATCGCGAGATGAAGCTGCGCCGGCATTACGAGAAGCCGAGCGAGAAGCGCGCCCGGGAAAAGGCCGCCGCCGTGCGCCGCGCCCGCAAGATGGACCGCAAGCGGATGGAGCGCGACGGGAGCAAGTAATCCCGTCCTCAGGCGTGCATCCCTGTCGGGAACTGCTTGAATCCCTTTTTACGATCAGCCATCAGGGCGCGGCATCAACCCGCGCCCTTTTGTCGTCGC
>JANNWO010000035.1:0-7531 GCA_031408395.1 Sphingomonadales bacterium
ATGGTCTCCCCGCTCTTCACAGCAACGCGCACCTTCTTGCCGTCCTTGGTTTCAAACCGGACGCGGGTGGGCCTGCCATCCTTGGGATCAGCCAGAGCGACCTTGGAGATGTGCATCGGAGCCGAGAAACGGTCGATGCCACCCTGCGGGTTGGACTGGCTGGGCTTGCGGTGCCGGGCGACGACGTTCACGCCCTCGACAACCACCTTGCTGTCCTTGGGCATGACTTGGGCGACCGTACCGGTGCGGCCCTTGTCCTTGCCCGACAGCACGACGATGCTGTCACCCTTCTTGATCTTGGCGGCCGACATTACAGCACCTCCGGAGCAAGCGAGATGATCTTCATGAAGCCGCGGCCGCGCAGTTCACGCACCACCGGACCAAAGATACGGGTGCCGATCGGCTCCTCGTTCTTGTTCACGAGCACGGCAGCATTGCTGTCGAAGCGGATCACGGTGCCGTCGGGACGACGAACTTCCTTACGGGTGCGGACGATCACGGCGCGGTGAACGTCGCCCTTCTTGACCTTCGCGCGCGGCTGCGCCTCCTTGATGGAGACGACGATCACATCGCCAACGCCCGCGGTACGACGCTTCGACCCGCCCAGCACCTTGATGCACTGGACGCGCTTCGCGCCGCTGTTGTCCGCGACGTCGAGATTGGATTGCATCTGGATCATTGATCCGGTTCCTTCTCAATGGCTTTCCGGGACACCCAATCCGACTGGGGCCCGGTAGTTCCGATTACGCCTAATTCAGTTACCCGCGGCTGCCACGTCGAGGTCGGCTTCCACCGCCTGCACGCCGCCCGCCACGACCCGGTCCTTGACGATCCAGGTCTTGGTCTTCGACATCGGACGGGTCTCTTCGATCCGCACCACGTCGCCCACGGTGTATTCATTGTTCTCGTCGTGCGCGTGATACTTCTTCGAACGACGGATGATCTTCCCGTAGAGCGGGTGCTTCACCTTGCGTTCGACCAGCACGGTCACGGTCTTATCGGTCTTGTCGGAGCTCACAGTACCGACGAGGATGCGCTTGGGCATTGTGCTTACTCCTTACGCCTTCACGGCGGCGGCTTTTGCCGCGCGCTCGTTTTGCAGCGTCTTGATCTGCGCGATTGTCCGGCGCACCATACGGATGCGCGAGGGAGCCTCGAGCTGGTTGGTCGCAGCCTGGAACCGCAGATTGTACTGCTCGCGCTTGAGCTCGGTGAGCTCAGCGGCGAGCTGATCTTCGGTCTTAGTGCGAAGGTCCGCAAAGTCGGCCATTATTCGCCTCCCAGGTGGCTGGTGTCACCCAGACGGGCAACAACCTTGGTCTTGATCGGCAGCTTCATCGCTGCACGCTCGAATGCTTCGGCGGCCAGGGGGCCGGCCACGCCGTCAAGTTCGAACAGGATACGGCCCGGCTTAACGCGCGCGGCCCAGTATTCCACCGAACCCTTGCCCTTGCCCTGACGGACTTCGGCAGGCTTCTTGGTCACCGGCACATCGGGGAAGATGCGGATCCAGAGACGACCCTGACGCTTGATGTGCCGGGTGATGGCACGGCGCGCAGCTTCGATCTGGCGCGCGGTGATCCGCTCGGGTTCCAGAGCCTTGAGGCCGTAGGAGCCGAAGTTAAGGGTGGTGCCACCCTTGGCTTCGCCCTTGATCCGCCCCTTGAACTGCTTGCGGAACTTATGCTTTTTCGGTTGCAACATGGTCTGTTACCTCAACGAGCCGGCCGGACGCCGGAAGTCTGGGCTTCCAACAACAGACGGTCCTGTGCGGTCGGATCATGGGCAAGGATCTCGCCCTTGAAGATCCAAACCTTGATCCCGATGATCCCGTAGGCGGTAAGCGCCTCGCAATCGGCGTAGTCAATATTCGCACGCAAGGTATGCGCCGGAACGCGGCCTTCACGATACGATTCAACGCGGGCGATTTCGGCGCCGCCAAGACGGCCGCCGCAAGTAATCTTGATGCCCTCGGCGCCAAGACGGATAGCCGACTGCATCGCGCGCTTCATCGCCCGGCGAAACGCCACGCGGCGAATAAGCTGGTCGGCAATGCCCTGTGCGACGAGCTTGGCGTCGATTTCCGGCTTGCGGATTTCGACGATGTTCAGCTTCACATCGCTCGGGGTCATGGTCGCCAGCTTTGAGCGCAGCTTCTCGATGTCAGCGCCCTTCTTGCCGATGATGACACCGGGACGCGCCGCATAAATCGACACGCGGCACAGCTTGGCTGGACGTTCGATCACCACCTTGGAAACGGCCGCCTGCGGCAGGTTCTTCATGATGTACTTGCGGATCGCGATGTCTTCCTTGAGCAGCTGCGCGTAGTTACGCCCTTCGGCGTACCAGCGGCTGTCCCAGGTACGGTTGATCTGCAGGCGCAGACCGATCGGATTGCTCTTCTGGCCCATCTTACGCCTCTTCTGCTTCGCGAACGACGATCCGCAGCCGGCTGAACGGCTTGAGGATACGGGTCGACTTGCCGCGGCCGCGGGTGTGGAACCGCTTCATCGTCACCGACTTGCCCACCGAGGCTTCAGCCACGAACAGCGCGTCGACGTCGAGGTCGTGATTGTTCTCTGCATTGGCGATCGCCGAGGCGAGCACCTTGATCGCATCGCGCGCCATTGCCCGCTTCGAGAAGGCTAGGATGTTCAACGCATCTTCAGCCTTCTTGCCACGGATCAGAGCGGCCACGAGGTTCAGCTTCTGCGCCGAACCACGGATCGTGGTGCCGACAGCCAGTGCCTCGTTATCGCCCACGCGGCGGGGTGCTTTTGCCTTGCCCATTAGCGCTTGCCCTTCTTGTCGGCGGCATGGCCCGGGAACGTCCGCGTCGGCGAAAATTCACCAAGCTTATGGCCGACCATTTCTTCCGAAACCGAAACGGGAATGAACTTGTGCCCGTTGTAAACGTTGAAGGTGAGCCCGACGAACTGCGGCAGAATCGTCGAACGACGCGACCAAGTCTTGATCGGCTTGGTGTTGCTCGCTTCCTGCGCGGTCTCAGCCTTCTTAAGAAGGCTCAGCTCGACAAACGGACCTTTCCAGACGGAACGTGCCATCGTCTATTACCTCTTCTTCTTCGCGTGACGCGAACGGATAATCATCTTGTCCGTCTGCTTGTTATGGCGCGTGCGGGCGCCCTTGGTCGGCTTGCCCCATGGGGTCACCGGATGCCGGCCACCCGAGGTCCGGCCTTCACCACCACCATGCGGGTGGTCGACCGGGTTCTTCGCAACACCGCGCGTCAGTGGGCGGACGCCCATCCAGCGCTTGCGACCGGCCTTGGCAAAGTTCTGGTTGCCGTTGTCAGGATTCGACACCGCACCCACCGTGCCCATGCAATCGGCGCGCAGGTAACGCTGCTCGCCCGAGTTGAGGCGGACGATTACCATGGCGCGGTCACGGCCGACGACCTGCACATAAGTGCCGGCCGACCGAGCGATCTGACCGCCCTTGGCCGGCTTCATCTCGACGTTGTGGCAGATCGTGCCAACCGGCATCTGGCCCAGCAACATCGCGTTGCCCGGCTTAGTATCGGTCTTTTCACCTGCAACAACCTGATCGCCAACAGCAAGACGCTGCGGTGCGAGGATGTAGGCCTGTTCGCCGTCCTCGTACTTCACCAGCGCGATGAAGGCAGTGCGGTTGGGGTCATACTCCAGACGCTCGACGGTAGCCGGCATGTCCCACTTGCGACGCTTGAAGTCGATGAAGCGGTACTTCTGCTTGTGACCACCGGCGATCCCGCGCGAGGTGACATGACCCTTGTTGTTACGGCCACCCGTCTTGTGCTTACCTTCGGTAAGCGCCTTGACCGGCTTGCCCTTCCACAGAGCCGACTTGTCGACCAAAATCAGACCGCGGCGAGCGGGACTGGTCGGTTTATAATTCTTGAGTGCCATTGTTCGTGTCCTGTCCCTTGGCCTCAGATACCGCTGGTGATGTCGATCATTTCACCCTCGGCGAGGGTGACAATGGCCTTCTTCACGTCAGAGCGAGTGTACTTCTTGCCCTTCCAGCGCTTGGTCTTGCCCTTGACCACCAGCGTGTTCACGGCGACGACCTTCTTGTCGTAGATCGCCTCGATCGCTTCCTTGATCTGCGGCTTGGTCGCGGTGCCCGCGACCTTGAAGACCACTGCGTTGTGTTCAGACGCGAGGGTCGACTTTTCCGTGATGTGCGGCGCGATGATCACGTCATAGTGACGCGCATCGACAGTCTGCTTCTTAGCCATTGAAGCGCGCCTCCAGCTTTTCGACGGCGGCCTTGGTCAGCACCAGCGTGTCGTGGTTGAGGATGTCGTACACATTGGCGCCCATCGCCGGCATCACGTTGATACCCGGCAGGTTGCCAGCGGCCTTCTTGAAGCCTGCGTCAACATGTTCGCCGTCGATCACAAGCACCTTGCCCGAAAGACCCGCCTTGGCGAGGTGGCCCTTGAGCACCTTCGTCTTGGCATCCGACAGCTCGAGGCTATCAACGATCACAAGACCGGCCTTGGCCTTGCTCGAAAGCGCCATCTTGAGGCCGAGCGCACGAATCTTCTTGTTGAGCGACTGCTCGAACTCACGCTTGCGCGCCCCGTGAGCCTTGCCGCCGCCGATGAAGATCGGAGCTGCACGGTCACCGTGACGGGCTGTGCCGCCACCTTTCTGCTTGCCGAACTTCTTGCCGGTGCGTGCCACGTCCGAGCGCTCACGCGTCGGACGGGCGGTGCCGCGGCGGTTCTCAAGCTGCCAGGTCACGACCCGGTGCAGGATGTCGGCGCGCGGCTCGATGCCGAACACGTCGTCCGAAAGCTCGATGTCAGCGCCCTTCAGCGCCGAACCGTCGATGGTCTGAACCTTAATCTTCATGGCTCAGCCTTCCTTGTTTTCGTCGGCGGCCGGAGTGTCGACTTCGACAGCTTCGGTCACGGCCACGTCTTCCGCATCAGCTTCGACGACCGAGGGGGTCTCGTCAGCGTGCGGAGCTTTCTTATCCAGCACAGCGCCGGGGAACGGCAGACCCTCAGGGGCCCGCAGCTTCACCGAGTCACGGACGAGCAGCCAACCGTTCTTCGCGCCCGGGACCGAGCCCTTGACGAAGAGGAGGCCGCGATCAGCGTCGGTGCGGACGATTTCGAGGTTCTGTTGGGTGCGCTGACGGTCGCCCATGTGGCCGGCCATCTTCTTGCCCTTGAACACGCGGCCCGGATCCTGACGGTTGCCGGTCGAACCATGCGCACGGTGCGAGATCGACACGCCGTGGGTGGCGCGCATACCGCCGAAGCCCCAACGCTTCATGGCGCCCGCAAAGCCCTTGCCCTGCGTGTGGCCAGTGATGTCGACCATCTGGCCGGCAATGAAATGCTCAGCGCTGATCGTGGCACCGACCGGAACGAGCGCGTCGGCGCTTTCGACCCGGAACTCGGCAACCTGCTTCTTCAGGCCGACATCGGCCTTGGCGAAATGTTCACGCTGCGCTTTGGCAACGTTCTTCTGCTTGGCTTCGCCCGCACCGAGCTGGACCGCGAAGTAACCATCGCGGTCTTCAGTCCGGTGCGAGACCACCTGGCAGTCTTCCAGAGCCAGAACGGTCACGGGAACGTGCCGTCCATCCTCCTGGAAGAGGCGGGTCATCCCGACTTTCTTTGCGATAACGCCGGTGCGCATCGTCAGTTACTCCTAAACAGAGGCACCTGCGGACCATCCGCAAGGTGCTTGGCGAACCAAGGCACAAGTGCCGCAGCCCAGTTCAGCCCAAATTGTCTTGCATCGCCCCGTCCGGGCTGAGTGCTCTGGCAGACCGGAATGGCCGCTGGAGCGAGACGGGGGACGCAGCCCGGATAATTTATCCGGCGGTATCCACCCTATCGTCAGGCGGGGCGCATATGTCCCCAACGATAGAGGCCCCCTGCCGAAGCGGGGGGCATTTCGGCTGGCCTAAGCCAGCTTGATTTCAACGTTCACGCCAGCAGCAAGATCGAGCTTCATCAGCGCGTCGACTGTCTGGGCGTTGGGCTGCACGATATCGAGCAGCCGCTTGTAGGTGCGCACTTCGAACTGCTCGCGCGACTTCTTGTCGACGTGCGGGCCGCGGTTCACGGTGAACTTCTCGATACGCGTCGGCAGGGGAATGGGGCCACGAATAAGAGCGCCAGTACGGCGGGCCGTATCTGCGATCTCACCAGTTGCCTGGTCGAGAACGCGGTGATCAAACGCCTTGAGGCGAATACGGATATTCTGAGCTTCCATGTCCAACTACCGATGCGAAAGAGCCAAGGAGCCGCCGGCAACCCGGCATTTCCCAAAAACAAAGGCCGGCCCCGCGTCATTCCGGTTTCCCGAGAGCGGGCGGCCTTCTTCAAAATTCGTGACAGACGGGACGAATCTCGTCTGCGGATGCGGGCCTATACGGGGCACGCTAGATTCTGGCAAGGGCCAACGGACAGGAAATTACGTGACCGTGAAACGACCATGTATCTGACGTTGCGAGCGCCCTGCCCCCTAGTGTCGCTCGGCGGAACCGGAAAGCCGGTACCCACCTTTCCTGACCACGCTCCTCACACAAAAAGGCCCGGCAGCACTTATGAGCCGCCGGGCCTTTTTTGCGTTCAGTCAGCTCCCTGGAGGGAGCAAAACCTTACTTGGTGATCTTGGCGACAACGCCCGAACCCACGGTGCGGCCGCCTTCGCGGATCGCGAAGCGCAGACCTTCGTCCATGGCGATCGGAGCAATCAGCTTGACGCCGATCGACACGTTATCGCCCGGCATGACCATTTCGGTGCCTTCGGGAAGGACGACTTCGCCGGTCACGTCGGTGGTGCGGAAGTAGAACTGCGGACGGTAGTTGGCGAAGAACGGCGTGTGACGGCCACCTTCGTTCTTCGACAGCACGTAGACTTCGGCTTCGAACTCGGTGTGCGGCTTGACCGTACCGGGCTTGCACAGCACCTGGCCGCGCTCAACATCTTCACGGGCGACGCCGCGGATCAGCGCGCCAACGTTGTCACCAGCTTCACCGCGATCGAGCAGCTTACGGAACATTTCCACGCCAGTGACGGTGGTTTTGCGGGTGTCCTTGATGCCGACGATTTCGACTTCTTCGCCGACGTTGACGATGCCGGTTTCGATACGACCGGTCACCACGGTGCCGCGACCCGAAATCGAGAACACGTCTTCGATCGGCATCAGGAACGGCTTGTCGATCGGACGGTCAGGCTGCGGGATGAAGCTGTCTACGGCTTCGATCAGCGCAAGCACCGAATCCTTGCCGATGGCGTCATCACGACCTTCGAGCGCGGCGAGAGCCGAACCCTTGATGATCGGAATATTGTCACCGTCAAAGTCGTACATCGAAAGCAGTTCGCGCACTTCGAGTTCGACCAGCTCGAGGATTTCATCGTCGTCGACCTGATCGACCTTGTTCATGTACACGACCAGCGCCGGCACGCCGACCTGACGGGCAAGCAGGATGTGCTCGCGGGTCTGGGGCATCGGTCCGTCGGCAGCGTTCACGACCAGGATCGCGCCATCCATCTGG